>CANNLR010000192.1 GCA_947505635.1 Chlamydiota bacterium | reverse complement strand
TGATGCCATTTCAAAAGAAGATCTTGAAAAAATAGAAGTATTGCTTAACAACAGACCTCGAAAAGTGTTATACTTTGAAACACCATTAGAGGTTTTTAATCGATTAACTACCGAATGCTCAGGTGTTGCACCTCGAGGTTGAAAGGGCCCTAGATAGAAATCAGCTTCAGTTAGAAATACAATTCAACCAGGAACTTGCGTAGAAAGGCCAACTAAATTTGCTGCATGGGCGCCTGCTGATTGAATTAGCACCCCGTCTTTTTCTGCAATGGCCTTTGCTACTTCATTTAAATCGGGAGTAATAATACCTAATGTATCGTGTTTCTGGGGATAGTCATAGAGATCTCTGAACTTTTAGCTGTATCAAATTCCAAGTCAAAGTTAGAATGTTCGTTTGAAATTTATATAGTTTTTTACTAGGAGTTCTATGTCAAAAACCGCACTAATTGGAGCTTTTCTGTCTATGTTCTTGGGGTTAAACGGGAGTATCACATTCCCACATTCTCATGAAGAAATTTTTTTTAATAAATCCGTGTATCCAATTGTCAAAGCTAGGGAAGAGGGGTTTTTAAAGGTAACCGATGTGCACTCCATTTTCTATGCTATTTATGGCAATCCAAATGGAATTCCCGTAGTTATATTACATGGGGGACCGGGAGGAGGATGCAGCGATGCAATGGTAGAATCATTTGATCTCACTAAATGGAATGTCGTTATGTTTGATCAAAGAGGGGCTATGCGATCTAAGCCATTTGGTTCTATGGAGGAAAATACTCCCCAGCACTCGGTTGCTGATATCGAGGCTTTAAGAAACCATTTAGGAATCAAACAATGGATCGTATTTGGAGGGTCGTGGGGATCTTCTTTAGCGCTTTTATATGGCCAAGAGCACCTGAACAGTTGTTTAGGATTTATTTTAAGGGGCATATGGCTTGTAAGAGAACCTGATTATTTACATTTGTTTTATGGAATGGGTAAAATCTTCCCCGAAGCACACCAATCGATGATTAATCATATACCCGAAGAAGAAAGAGATGATCTACTTTTGGCATATCATCGCAGAGTTTTCGATTCCGATCCAGAGGTTCAGCTGTCTGCAGCACGGGCATTTATGAAATTTGATGCTATTTGTGCAACCCAACTGCCCAATCCAAAATTTGTAGAAGCTATGCTGCAAAATGATAAACTTGTCCTAGGGGTAATGAGGACATTTTGTCATTATGCGAAAAATGGTTTTTTTCTTGATAGGAACCAAATTCTGTCTAACATGGAAAAGATAGCCCATTTACCAGCCATTATTATTCAGGGTCGCTATGATGCTATATGCCTACCTGAAATGGCCTATTCTCTGCATCAAAACTGGCCAAACAGTATGTTGTGGATGATCCCAGATGGAGGCCATTCAGCCGCTAATCCGTCGGTTGCAAGAGCTTTGGTTGCAGCTACAGATCTTTTTGCAGAAAAGATCCTAAATAATTAATGTTGCCATTTTAAGTGAAGCCGAGATGAGATCATGTTAAATGAGCACGAGGATTTTGCTTTGAGATATCGCTAGTGAAAAGGGGAAACTTGAAATTTTTCCAGATCGGCTACGCCATTAAGAACAAGAGCCATAATCCCTTGGTACATTTTATAACCAGTAATTTTTTGTAGTTCTTCTTCCGTTGCAATTTCAATTTTAATGCCAGTTGGAATAGTCAATTTTGGAACGTATCGTTCTTTCATCAAAATAGAAAGAACCTTTAAATTGCTTCTAAAAGGCGCCTTTACAAACTCTTCTCCTTCCCCAATAAAATGAGGACCTAGATCGCGCAAGCTTGAATAGAGAGGGAATTGGACATCTTGATTGATTAGAGCTGCTATAGAAATTTGTATAAATGTCTTTTCTCGAATACAGAAAAGAAAAAGGGCCGCATCATTAAAAATGTATTACAATCAATCTAACTTAAAAAATGCTCTATTTTTTCGTTATACTAAAGCTGTTCCTAAAGCTT
This sequence comes from Chlamydiota bacterium, assembly GCA_947505635.1. Lineage (GTDB taxonomy): Bacteria > Chlamydiota > Chlamydiia > Chlamydiales > Rhabdochlamydiaceae > CAIJXB01. Next base: position 1,008 of record CANNLR010000192.1, on the reverse strand, counting down.
TTGACCAGCAAAATTGATTTGTCTTGGCTCTTTATAAAAGAGTTCTCTATATCTGGGCTTGCTATATTCGCAGGTTTCTACTTCATAAGATTCTTTGTCTAAAAGAGATTGAACAACAGCCTTATCTGTAAACCAAGCTCCCATCATTCCTCTTTGAACAGCTTCTACCTCGCGATTGCAGGGGCGTGGAAAGAAATTCCCTGCGATTCGACCGCCATCTTCAAGCGATTCGTAAGCCTTATCCCAAACCTCTACTATTTTGTCTGGGTTGCAATAGGGAAGAGAATCTTTGGCAACGATAAATCGCGTATCACTTGGGAACTGATAGGTTTCCATATCAGCGCAGACGAGAGTCAGGTTATCCATTTTTTCGGCAACAGTTTGGCCGATTCGTTGTTGAAGATGGGCCAACGCTTGCCTACTATTGTCAACTGCCTCTACTTTCCAGCCTTTTTTTAAAAGCTCAGAAACTAGAATGCTGTTACCACATCCAAATTCAATCGCTAAACCAGGTTTTACGTGTTCGAAGTTAAAATTGTCTAAGGACTGCTGTATATGACTAGGTATTTGAGGATGGACATGTTGCGTAAGGTGGCCCCAAAAATCTCGTCGATCGCCTTGTGCCCACATCTCAGCTTCGTCACGAAGTCTTTTATTTAATTCGCGCCCACTAATCGGGGGCTCTTCTTTATCAAGCATTCCTGCACACGTAAAAACATTTTTTACTAACCTGCTGCAACAAACTGACATTTTGATTCTCCTGTAATAATGAGCGATTCATTTTATCTAAACAGTGGCAAGAATACAATGTTATACTATTTTCTACCGTTAGAACGAACTGTTTTTTACGAAAATTTTACGCACTAGACTGGTCAAAAGCGCCTCGACTAAAAAATAAAAAAGGACTTATCAGCTTCCCTTTAAGTCCTTGATTTTCTCAGTGTTGTTTAATTTTATTTAGTTTTGGAGGTGGAGAGAATCGAACTCTCGTCCTTAGCAAACTCCGTA
>CANNLR010000191.1 GCA_947505635.1 Chlamydiota bacterium | reverse complement strand
GAGTATGCAATCTTAACAGCTGAAATTTCTAAAGCAACCTTTGGAATGACTCCAACAGAGTATAAGGAGCATAAAGGTCTTAAAAAAGAAAACCTAAGAGATCATATGACAGATCTTGAGTTGATTTTTTCTATGCTAGGGGAAGCGGCTACTAAAGAGATTGCAGTTAATCGAGATGCTAAAGGTTTTGATGAGAATAAAAGTGCGGCTAAGATAGGTGGAAAGATTGCTGGAGATGCAAGATATCAACTGGAGCAAGAAAGTGGTAAACCTGTTATTTCACAAGAAAACTATTTGGAGCGTCTCATTCCGATTTCTGAAGAAGAGCTACTCCTTTTAGGATCCGGTGAGGAGCATGAATAAGATTCATGCTCCAAAAATGCTCCATTCAATAACTAAAAACAACTACTCTCAAAAAATATTAGTCACTCAAGGTCAAATCGTAACAGTCTGATCGCTAGGTAGTTGATTATAGTTTTTTATAGCTGAGTATTATTTTTATGAGACTTAAAATCTCCTGGGGGCAACCCCGTGCAGGTTCGAGTCCTGTTCTGAGCAATTTACAAATGAAGCACTTACGTCAACGACTCAGTGCTTCACTTTCTCCAAAAGTCAAAATGCTCCAAATCATAACTAAAAATGGCTAAAGAGCACTGTAAAAGATGCTCCAATCAGGCTCCAACATGATCAAAGAAAAAATCGTCAAAGAACTTTTAGATGATCTGCAAAGTATAGTGGAATGGTGGAAGAAGGTTTATTCGAATGTGAGACTTTGTTTGCCGCTGATAGGAAAAAGTCCCGAAGAGGCTATGAAAAAGGAATTGACTTAAGAGAGTGGGTCTCATCAGGAAAGGCGTATTATTAAGGTCAGACCTCAATAACTGGCAGATTGAGAATGAGAGCGAGCCGATTTTTTCGGCTTGCTCTATATAAAGAGCTTGTGGGGCAACAAGCTTATGAAGGCAGATTGATGCTTTTTGTTAATTTAATAATCGCAATACTTTTCTGAAGAAAAAGCGATTCTAGTTTAAATTTTAATTCTGCATTCAAGGTTTGTAATTATGAGTGAAATATAACAACTTGATGAGTTATTCAAGAAGTCTATTGATTACATATGTTATATTGCCGATAAAAGTTATATGAGGTCGAAAGAATGATTGTCGGCAGTAATGCCTTTCCAGCCACATTAAATGCGGTCTTGAACATTCTCGACTTAACTAAAGGATCTGTTAACTTGGAAGTCGATTTCGAAAGGGCGTCTCCCTTCTTGCAGTACCTATACCCCAGATCTCCGAGGATCATAGGAACGGCGGTGAGTGGTGTAACCAACATTGTATAAAAACCCATTCTAAACGCTGCGCCTATACGTGCGCAGTTATCACCTATTGTGAGAGAGGGCATCTCTTTAAGAGTTTTATCCATGTAACACGTGTCCTGATACTGTGAATAGCACATTGTTCCTACCCCACTCAAAATTAGTGTCCTAGCCCCGAGGGAAACCATGCTCATAACAACTCCTTATTGTTTATAAATTGGATAGTAAGTGTTATACTGAAAAATATTAATAGTTGTAAAGTGTTAATAGTGCTAATTTGTAGATATTTGTGGAGATTTAGATTTAGATTTAAATTAAAATTACCGGTTTATTATATATAAAAATTAGTTCATTATCTGATTGTTATTTTTATGGGACTTAAAATCTCTTGGGGCAACCCCGTGCAGGTTCGAGTCCTGTTCTGAGCAATTTACACATGAAGCACTTACGTCAATGACTCAGTGCTTCACTTTTTCAAAAGTTCAAAATGCTTCAAATCATAACTGAAAATGGCTAAAGAGCACTGTAAAAGATGATCCAATATGATCAAAGAAAAAACCGTCAAAGAACTTGTTCATCCTATTGATTTAATAAAACATATTTATCTAACTCATTTAATTCTTTTTTTGTAGAACATATATTATTAGCCAAATCTACTTACTTTAACCAAAACTTTGCTGAAGAACCGCCTTTGTCTATATGAATATGAGGAGGTTCATTGGGTTGATGACTATAAAAATAGAAAGAATAAGAACCAATTCTCAAAACTATTAAGTAAAGAGCTTGATGTACTGAAATTTTAGTCAGAATTCTTTTTGTGAATAATTTATTTGATTTTTTTCTTTAATTTGAATAGAAAGAAAATTAAGATATATCTTATGAGGAAGTTATGAAAAATAAATCGGTTAAAGTTAGAAAAAAATTGGTAAAGTCGAAAGTTAAATCTAAATCAAATAAATTTCTTAAGGTCGGATCAAGCTGTGCGGGCGCACTTGTTGTTCTGGCGTTACTTGTCAATTATCAAAAAAGTGATACCTCTTCTCTTGAAGAAGTAACTTCGCAAGAGAGTGATAAGGGTCTTCAACTAATAGACATAGATAAGGGCGATGCAGTTGTTATCTCAAATTCAGTTAATGAATCTAGTCTAACACTTCTAGAGGTGCCAAAAGTTGCTTCTGCTTCTATGGTTCCTGAGATGTTTGCCTACAACAGCGTAGAGGTGTCTGAAGAAGTTCAGTTGACTTCAGTGAGTACAGAGCAAGTTCCAGATAGTTCTTCTCAAGAGGGAAATGCTCTTAATATGCCTGCAAGAGAGTTGTCCTCATATTTTGAAATTGGTGCTGACTATACGCATGTTAACTTCAAGCCTCAAGGCAATTCTTCTTTTCATGGGAACCTTGGAGGTTTGCAAGGATCTTATGAATACAAGCCAAAAGATAATTTCTATGCAGGAGTAAACTTTTCTTGGAAAGAGGGTCAAATGCATGGATCTGATGGAAAAAGAAGTTTGCTTTATATTGATGCGCAAGAAAGATTGGGGTATACCGTAGCAGTAAAGAGTCTAGACTATACATTTACAGTTTTTTCTGGATTAGGATACCGACATTTTGGGCAGAAGTTAACACCAAATGTGGGTAGTTCTCTGAAATTTAGGTATAATGAGTTTTACATCCCAGTTGGAATAAAG
>CANNLR010000190.1 GCA_947505635.1 Chlamydiota bacterium | reverse complement strand
TGGAATGACAATAGGAGAGCTTGCCCTCTACTTTAATTCAGAATATCATATTAACTGCTCTTTACAAGTGATCTCTATGAAAGGCTGGAAACGGAGTATGCACTTTACAGATACAAATCTCCCTTGGGTCCCCACAAGTCCTTATATCCCAGAGCCAGACACCCCTTTTTTTTATGCCACAACGGGATTAATAGGAGAACTTGGGCTTGTCAACATTGGTATCGGCTACTCTTTACCTTTTAAAGTCCTAGGAGCTCCTTGGATCAAAGAAGAAGAATTTGCTAGAAAACTAAATGATCAACACTTCCCAGGGGTTCGGTTTGTCCCTTTTCAGTTTATATCTCCTCTAGGAATGTATAAGGGAGAACTTTGCAAGGGGGTGTTAATTGTTATTTTAGATAAAAAAGAAGTTATGCCTGTCAAATTACAACATGGAATTTTAGGAATTTTAAAATCTTTATACCCTCAAGTTGTGAATAAAAAACTCTCTTCTCTTTCTAAAGCAAAAAAAGAGCTCTTTTACAAGTCAGAAGGAACAGATGCTATTTTTGCTATTCTTTCTCAGGAAAAATACCCCGCTTGGAAAATGATCGAATATAATGAAGACAAAAGACAACTTTTTTTACATAAAAGAAAAAAATATCTTTTATATAATTAGCAGTCTTGCCGCATTATTGCTAAAAAAACCCCTCATAAATTGACAAAAAACTCCCGAGCAGCGTAAGATGCTGCTCATAAATTAACCAATTCCCTCTAGTAAAAAAGGAGAAAAAGATGACAACACAGACATCCCAAATTAAGCCCCTTGGCAACAGAGTTCTTATAAAGCGTTCTAGAGCAACAGCTTCGAGGGGGGGTATCCTTCTTCCTGATTCAGCTCAAGAAAAACCAAAACAAGGGGTAGTCTCTGCTGTTGGTCCTGGTAAAATGGACGAACACGGAAAAATCCAAAAAATGACCCTAAAAGCAGGAGACCTTGTTTTATTTTCTTCTTATTCAGGAACAGAAGTTAAAACAGAAGAAACTGAAGCAGAGTACCTCATCATGGCTGAGGATGAAATCCTCGGAATTCTTTCTTAACATCGATCATAACGGGAGTCAGAAAAGATGGCAAAATTATTACAATTCAATGAAGAAGCATTAAAATCTATTGCAAAAGGTGTAAAAATCCTTGCAAAAACTGTGATTGTGACCCTAGGCCCTAAAGGCAGAAACGTCGTAATCAATCGAGGATTTGGTGCCCCTCTTTCTACAAAAGACGGCATCACTGTCGCTAAAGAAATCACCCTAAAAGATAAGTTTGAAAACATCGGAGCGCAACTTGTTAAAGAAGCTTCTTCTAAAACATCAGATCTTGCAGGAGATGGAACAACAACAGCTATAGTGTTAGCAGAAGCAATTTTTTCTGCTGGGGTAAAAAATGTTATAGCTGGAGCAAATCCCATGAGCGTAAAGCGAGGGATTGACAAAGCTGTTGAAGTGGTATGCAAAGAACTTAGTTTTCTTGCTAAAGAAATTTCTAGTCCAGAAGAAATCAAGCAAATTGCAACTATTTCAGCTAATAATGACCCTGAAATCGGAGCTATCATTGCTGAGGCTATGCAAAGAGTTGGAAAAGATGGGACCATCACCATAGCAGAAGCTAAAGGAATTGAAACAACCTTAGATGTTGTTGAAGGAATGCAATTTGATAAAGGGTACCTTTCTCCTTATTTTGTCACTAATGCAGAGAAAATGACCGTAGAGCTAGATAACACTTATGTTTTAATTGTAGACAAAAAGATTTCTTCTGCAAAAGAACTCGTTCCTATTTTAGAGCAAGTGATGGAAAAAGGACAAAAACCTCTTTTGATTATCGCAGAAGAGCTCGATGGAGAGGCTTTAGCTACTTTAGTTGTCAATAAAATCAAGGGAGGTCTTTCTCTTTGTGCTGTAAAAGCCCCTGCTTTTGGAGATAGAAGAAAAGCTATGCTGCAAGATATTGCTATTTTAACAGGAGCAACAGTCGTCACAGAAGATCTAGGCCTTAGCCTAGAAGATGTAGGCTTGGAAGTTCTTGGCCTAGCTAAAAAAGTTAAAATCAGTAAAGAGCATACCACAATCATAGATGGCAAGGGCAATGCTCAAGCTGTACAAGAAAGAGCCGCCGAGATCCGAGCTGAAATGGCTTCTTCTACTTCTGAATATGAAAAAGAAAAGCTTGAAGAGCGTCTTGCTAAGCTTGTCGGAGGAGTTGCTGTTATTAATGTGGGCGCTGCAACAGAGTCTGAATTAAAAGAGAAAAAGGCTCGAGTTGATGATGCTCTCCATGCAACACATGCTGCGGTCTTAGAAGGAGTTGTCCCTGGAGGGGGCGTTGCCTTACTAAGAGCGGTAAAAAAACTTGATACCCTTATCCTTAAAGGAGATGAGGCTATTGGAGTTTCTATCATCAAATCTGCAGCTTTTGCCCCTGCTTCTGCTATTGCAACAAATTGTGGAAAACAAGGAAGCCTCATCGCAGAAAAGATCTTTGAAAAAGAGGGATCTTTTGGCTACAATGGCCTAACAGATGAATTTTGTGATCTTATTAAAGCCGGTGTTATTGACCCTGTTCTAGTGACCAAAAGCGCTCTAAAAAATGCAGCTTCCATAGCAGGAATGCTCATTACAATCGCAGCTATGATCACAGATAAACCTGTTCCAAAATCCAAATCCTCTCCTATGGACAGCATGGGTGGCATGGGTGGCATGGGTGGCATGGGTGGCATGGGTGGCATGGGTGGCATGGACATGATGTAATCCAACATCTTCTTTAAAGATCAAGAGGAGCCTTCAAAAAGCTCCTCTTTTTTATTAAGTTTATTCTGAATATCAATTAAAAGTGGAAAATTAAATTCTCGCTAAAACACTACTTCAAAGGAGAACTTATGAATCGTATTTCATCACCCAGTAATTTTCCGAATCCCGATCTTTTAATAGCTCTTGATATCAAAGGCGTCATAAGAGAAGCTCAAGGACTGCCATATG
>CANNLR010000189.1 GCA_947505635.1 Chlamydiota bacterium | reverse complement strand
GATTGTACAAAATCATTAGGATCAAAGCGAGGGTAAGAGGCTAGAGCTAAAACTTCACCAGTTTTTGGGTTAATGGCAACGGCCGCACCTCCCTTGATCCACGGAGCTCTTGAAGACAGTTTGCCCTGGGCGTCTTTCACATCTCGTAAAGAATCGTGGTGAGCTAAAAGAGATTCTGCAAATTCTTGTAATTCTGAAGAGATGGAAAGAAATACCCTTTGTCCGCTAAGTCCTTTCTTTGCTCCGGGCAGTTCTCGCAATACGGTCCCTTTGGGATCGATTTCTTCTATTTTTTTCCCATGAACACCTCTTAATTGCTCATCACAAGAATTTTCTATTCCTGTCTTTCCAACGTAGTCGTTGATTGTGTAAGATTTTTCTTTAAGAAGATTCAGTCTTTCTCGAACTTCTAAAGGAGAATCATACCCTTCCGGTAAAAATACGAGGTCTCCAGCTTCTCTTTTTTGAATATATTCATTTAAGAGGGCTATTTCTTGGGCAATTTGTAAGTATTCATGAGAACTGATGGCCCCCATATACCCAACAATATCGCAAGCTGTTTTTCCTGTTGGATAAATTCTTTTAGAGCCCTTTTGCATGTTAATGCCGACCCAGTCTTTTTCGAGCATGCGAAGTTTATAATACTGTTTTTCGGATAAAGATTTTTTTATAACAAAGGGGGTGTGGGGAAATAAAGATGCTTTAGCGTAGATAATGTCTTCGATTTCTTGTGGGTCCATATCTAGTTCTTTAGATAGTAGCTTGGAAAGACTTGAGATATATGGACCGCGGATCCATTTTTTTGCTTTTTTCCCGTTGCTGGCTATTTCCCATCTGTAGGAGGGGAGGTCTCGTATGTCAGCATATTGGATAGCTGCACTATATTCGATTTTATTTTGGGCTAATGGAGTATTGAAGCGATCTCGAATTGTGGCCCTTTCGACCTTTTCAATAGTGCTTCTGCGTTGAGGTTTTCTTGCTTGAAGTCTATGATAATCTCCTTGAATAAAACCTAAGTACCACACTCTAAGAAAAATGAGGATAAAGGCTAGGAGGACAAGGTTTAGGACTCGTCCTGTTTTGTAGGGGATGTTAAAATCTTCGCGCATAGGGTTCTATTCAGCTGGTTAACATAACATTATGAGAGATAAGCGCTTATTTTCTAGTAAAAAAATAACTTACATAACAAAAATATTTTGTTTTCCTTTTTAGGAGAATTTTGTTGGTAATAAATAGGGGAATTTGGTAAAAGTTTGAGGTAACTTAAGCGCCTGTAGTTCAATGGTAGAACCGTAGCCTTCCAAGCTACTGGCGTCAGTTCGATTCTGACCAGGCGCTAATTTCTTTTTTTACAAACCAAACAAAAACAACCAAGACTGAAATCCTTCCAATAGGAAGGATGCCGTCGTCAATATAAAGGGACAAAGCTTGGCTACTCAAAATCATACAGAAGTTACCATTAAAGAACTATTAGAAGCTGGTGCGCATTTTGGTCACCAAAAACATCGTTGGAACCCGAAAATGAAGCGATTTATTTTCGAAGAACGTAACGGAATCTATATCATTGACCTTGCAAAGACTTTGCAACAAATTCGTAATGCAGTGGAAGTGGTAAAAGAGACTATCGGCAAAAGAAAGTCCATTCTTTTTGTTGGAACAAAAAAACAAGCTAAGATCGTTGTCAAAGAATGTGCAGAAGAGTGTGGAGAGTTTTACATGTGCGAGCGTTGGCTTGGGGGCACTTTAACAAATCTTGCTACGATTAGACAGTCTATAAGAGGACTAGAAAGAGTTGAGAAGAAGATTCTAACAGGCGGAGATGGACTGACTAAAAAAGAGATGTCTCTTCTTTGTAAAGAACAATCTAAACTACAAAAAAACTTGTCTGGAATTCGTGCAATGAGAAAGATCCCTGGACTAATTGTTATTGTTGATCCAAGTTCTGAGTATATTGCTGTGAATGAAGCTAAAAAACTTGGTATCCCAGTTATGGCTCTTGTAGATACAAATTGTGATCCAGATCCTATTGACTATGTTATCGCTTGTAACGATGATGCATTGAAGAGCATTAAGCTTGTCTTGCAATCTCTTTCTTCTGCAATCTTAGAGAAGAAAAGCGAATTAAATGTCGCTGTTAGCAAGGGTGATGTAGAGAAAAATGATGTAGAAGATAGCGAGGCCTAAATGAAAGTTACAGCAGAAAGTATAAAGCAACTTCGTGAACGTACTGGCGTGAGCATGGGCAAATGCAAAGAAGCATTGGACCAATCTCAAGGCGATATGGAACAGGCAATTGATTTTCTTCGAAAATCGGGAATGGCGTCTGCCGTTAAAAAAGAAAGTAGAGAAGCTAATGAGGGCTTGATAGGTTTTTCCGATGTAGGGCAGTCTGTAGCGATCATTGAAATTAATTCAGAAACAGACTTTGTTGCACAAAATGATAAGTTTAAAGACTTTTTGAAAGATTTGTGTGATGAGGCGAGTCGCTCTAATATTTCTTCTGTAGAGCAACTGTTAAGTGCTGTTTATAGTAAGGATCCATCTATTACGATTGATCAGTATAGAGCTATTACAATGCAAACTCTTGGAGAAAATATTAAGGTAAAAAGAATTCTTCTTCTTCCTAAATCAGAGGGACGTTCTATCGGACTCTATTCTCATATGAAAGGAAAAATTGTTTCTGCTATTGTGGTAGAAGGATCTTCTGACGTAGAGCCTTTAGCTAAAGAAATTGCAATGCATATTGCAGCTGAAGCTCCCGATTATTTGAATTCTTCAGAAGTGCCAGCTGATGTAAAAGCGAGAGAAGAAGAAATTGCAAAAGGTCAAATTCAAGGGAAACCTGAGAATATGATTACTAAAATTGTGGAAGGAAAAATCAAAGCCTTCTATGATCAGGTTTGTTTGCTATCTCAGAAATTTATTAAGGATAACGCTTTAACCGTTGCTGAAGTTATAGAACGGGAAGCTAAAAAAATAGGCAAGCCTCTTTCTGTGAAAAGCTTTATTCGCTGGAAGATTGGGGGCTAAAGTCT
>CANNLR010000188.1 GCA_947505635.1 Chlamydiota bacterium | reverse complement strand
TCATTTTTACCTTCATAAAAAATAAATGATATAAACTTGTTACTAACGTGAATAAAAAAATAGATGTAGTATAAAGATTATGAGCGCGCGGAGCACGCCACAAAGACGACGGTAAAAATGGAGGCAAAGGAAATCTGCTTGTCTATGCAGCTGTTAAATGTTTTATTTAGATTAGACATAAAACCCATTGGTTCCTTTGACGCCATTGTTTCATAGGTAATATATTTTTTGCAATAAAAAATAATATTCGGTAAGAGTCCTTATATCTTTTAAAGCGAGGATTCGGCATCTTTACGAAAGTAAGATTAGAGATTATTAGGGGAGGGTATAGATGGATTACTTAATTAATAATGACATCTTGATCAACTGGCTTACGCAATATGGAGCCATCTCCCTATTTGTATTGCTCGTTTTTGGAATCATAGCTTTGCCTATACCGGAAGAGACCTTAATGATTTTATCCGGCGTTTTAATAAAGAAGGGGGGCTTGCTTCTTTTTCCTACTTTGACAGCAGCGTATTTGGGAAGCATCACAGGGATTAGCCTAAGCTATTTTTTAGGGTGTGTTGCAGGCAAATACTTATTAGCTAAGTTCGAAAAGAGAGATTTTGTGAAGAAGCATTTGCAGCGTGTGCACAAATGGTTTGATCGTTTTGGAAAGTGGACATTACTTATTGGCTACTTCATTCCAGGCGTTCGTCATTTTACAGGTTTTTCAGCAGGTGCGATGGATATGAAATTTAAAAAATTTGCTCTTTTTGCCTATACTGGAGCTATTTTTTGGGTTTCTACTTTCATATCTATTGGGTATTTTTTCGGTAATTACTGCTTTTCCTTTCTTGAAGAACTTGATATTGATTTCACTTTGATTATTGTGATATTAATTTCTTTGTTCGTAGCTTACTTTATTTTATCTAGATTAATTCCGTTGTTTATTAAGTTGTGGAAAATAATTTTTCGTTAGAGTGATCGTGGCGTGAATTTTTAAGGTATATAATTTCCTGGAGCTAAAACACTAGCCATTATAGCATGTTCCCTTTTTAATGAGGGTCCCTATGACGACTAGAATACAAAATTCAGGTTTATTGCCAACTTTACAAGATCGATCTTCTTCTATTCCTGTTTACGCAACCTCTATTTCAAAAGCCAAAAGCCTTTATGAATATTATGTTCTTAACCCTGTAAGGACTTTGGTACGACCTCTATTTTTTCCTCTTTTTAGTGAGATTTCCTTAAAACAAGAAGCTCAGCTGAAAAAAGAAGAACAGTTTTTTACGAATTTTTGGGATTCAAAGAGTCCTCTTTATCCGGAACTATCTCACCACAAAATGATTAAAGATCACTTCAACCATAAAAATCAAGATTTTGCCATCACCTTAAAAGGGCAACAATATACAGTGAGATGTTCTGTAATTGAGTCTAAAGATTATGTTGAAGGAAAAGAGAGTTATAATATAGTTCATGTTCTAGGAAATATTTCTAAGATTAATAACACCATTATGCATACCTATCCTCTTTTAACTTCTTATTTAGATTTAAAAGGAGATAAACATCCTGCCCGTTTTATTTTAATTAATCAGTATTCTATTTACTCTGCAGAGGACTCTATTTATAAGCCTGAAACTATATCTGAAGCAGGACTTATCCTTAGCGAAACGTTAAAAGCTGTAGAAGAAAGCTATGGAACTATTCACCAACTTATATCGTATTCGCTGGGAGTCATTGTTACAGCCGCTGCTTTAAAATACTTTCATAAAGACCTTCCTAAAAACGATATTTCTTTGTCCTTTTTACAAATTATATGGAATCAAATAGCTTGTTTTTTTAATCAGATTTATGAGGGTGTTGCCTACCCTTTAATAGGTCGTATCACGTTTATACAATCAGATGACGAGTCAATTCTAAAGACAACAAGAGTTTTTAAGTCTTTACCTAAACATATTATGTTCGATAGGGGTCCTGCTTCTATTGAAAAATTGAGTGATAGGTATATGGGAGGATCGATACTCCTTCCTTTAGCCAGGTTATCGGATTGGGATGTAGATATTGGAAAAGAGATCTCTAATTTTATGCAACACTGTGAAATAAACATTCCCTCAATAACTGTGGTAAGTGCTTTGCAGGATCATCGCTTTCATGGAGATGCGAATCTTTGTGCTCATCCAGATATTAAAAAATTGACCAAAGAGGGGAAGGTCACCTCTCTTTTATTAGATGTTTGTGTTCAAAGTCTACACGAGAATGCTCAGCATAGTTTTAACTTGGGTAATTGGTATGGATCTCATCTTGTAGAAGGATATAAAGAGCAAAAATTTTTACAAAGAGATCAAAATCTGGCCACTGCAATTATTAAAAATTCTATTCCTTTGGCTAAAAAAAGGTTATAATATCAACCCCTCATTTTGCTGTAAGATGAGCAATTTATCTGGCAGTATCCTGGCGAAAGAATAAAAAAGAGCAAGTTAGCTTTTTGTAGTCCATGCTCTCATTTTCCCATTAAGAAGTTATCTATACTCTTCAGATGAAGATTTTAAATTCAATAAACCACTCATTAGCTCTAAAACGCATCTTCCATTCGTCCCCAGCTACATCAACAGCAGATCCGCTAGCAACTCTTTGGTACCGTGGGCCTTTAAATTGACCCGCATCAAACCAGCGATAACCTGATCCAATTGCAAAACGCTCCTTGTAGCTGTATTCTAAGCCTGCAAGAAGTGTATAAGTGAAGTTTCTACGAAGCGTGTATTGATTTTCTGCAGAAAAACTTGGGTATGGGGAAGAACCTCCCGTGGGAGCCAGTCCTGTGGTTCTATAGTTTGTTATCTGAAGGTTGCTAACGCCCACTCCAGCACCTATCATCGGATAGATCTTGTTGGAAGCAGTACCCCAACTCAAATAGGGAATACCTCGCCCAAGAAGGTTTACAGAAAAAAGAAGAGGAGTGACATTAAGATCAAATTGTCTTGTATAAGAATTGCCGCCAGTAGTAGGAGTTTGATATTTTCTATATTTAAAAGTGGAACGATTTGAAATACCAACTTCTAGATCTGCCACGTGAAAAAGCTCGCAACCAACGCTTA
>CANNLR010000187.1 GCA_947505635.1 Chlamydiota bacterium | reverse complement strand
TGGGAAATTTCTTGGCTAAAAAGGTGTCTCATGCGTAAAAAAATGTTTTTAATCCTGCTCCCCTGCCTAGCTTTTTTAGGTTGTGGGAAAAAAGAAGATAGAAAATATATTACGATTCAAGCGAGTTCTGCCCCTCATAAAGAAATATTAGAATTCATTCAGGCAGATTTAGAAAAAGAAGGTGTTTTACTCCGTATTGTTGTTATGGATGATTACAACATTCCGAATAGAGCCTTGGCTGAGGGGGAAATCGATGCCAACTTTTTTCAGCATAAACCTTTTTTAGAAGAACAGGTAAAACAGTTTGGGTATAAAATAGCCTCTTTAAGTGAGGTGCATTTTGAGCCGATGGGGATTTATGGCTCATGGGACCTTATCAAGAAGGGTGGCCTTATCACCGTCCCTAGTGACCCGACAAATGAAGGAAGGGCTCTTCTTTTATTAGAAAAAGGAGGCATCATCATCCTGAAAAAAGGAGTTACCTACCCAACTCTTCTAGATATTGTAGAAAATCCTTATGGGTGTACATTTAAAGAAGTAGAAGCAGCCTTTCTAGCCCGTACATTAGATGAGGTAGCAGGTTCTCTTATTCCGACAAACTATGCGCTTTTATCTGGGCTGCATCCAAAAAATGACGCCTTACTTGTAGAGGATACTTCTTCTTATGTGAATATTATCACTGTGCAAGAAAAAGACTTGCAAAATCCTGAATTGCTCATTGTGAAAAAGCACATTGAATCGGAGAAGATGAGATCTTATATTGAATCAACGTATCAAGGGGCTATTTGTCCTGCTCACTAATCTTCTAAGCAAGAAAGAATGTCTTGAACTTCTTCTTGGAAGTCGGAGACTAGGTCAGGGTGTTTGCGTTGCAACCAAGACTCTATAGTTTTACTAACAGTGAAGACTTCTTTTAAAGTGCCTTGAGAAGTTTTCATAGAACTATCTAAGGGTAGATAAGTGCTTCTTATATAAATAGATCTGCCCTCAACAAACCCATAAGCAATTTCTATGTTTTCATTAGCGTGAGCAAATCCTTTCTGACAGCTACTCTTGACAAGCTCTAGTATTTGACATAAGGATCGAATAGCTTCTTCTCTTTTGTCTTCTGAAAGAAGGCGTGTTATGTGGTCTGGAAGTAGTTCGGCTTTTTTCTGTAGAAGAAAGGGAACTCGATCTAAAGGAATCTCGTGAGGTTTCCCTTGAGCATCAATTACTCGCACTTTCATTTTTAAGTACTGTGTATGAAATAGGTGTAAGAAAGTAAGAGCATTTTGGTACCTAAAGTGGTCAAAGGCAATATTTAATCCTCCAAAAAACTCTTGTCTCACTCTTGCTCTTTCGTCAATTTTACGTAATCTTTTTTTGTCGAGCCAAGGAAAAGGGACATAATTTAACCAATACTCTGGGGTCATCCCCTTCATCTTAAAAAATTTAATGACCTGTGTTTGGTCCTCGGAAATGAATACATAGGTATCATTTCGTTCTGCTAGATAGGTGAAAGGTTGAGAAAGAATAGAGCGGAGAGCTTCTATTTCTTTTTGAGAGTGGCTTGTGGTGGCTTGAAAGGAAAAGTCTCGTGATGGTTTGATTTTATCAAAGGAAAAGGAGTCGCTATGGAAAAAACATACAGAGATTACTAGGAGGGTAAAAGCACTTAAAGTGCCGATGAACCAAAAGTAGAAAAATTTATTTCCAGCCCTTTCCACGTCCTCAACACCTCCATTTTGCATTGTCCAGGGGAGGATACTATCACCTGTTTTAAAGTAAGTCAACCTACAATTTTTGTTTTAAAAAAAGAAAATCTAGGTTGATGGTTTTGCGATAGAGTAGTGATTATAAAAACGGATTGTTAAGAGGATATTTTTCTTTTATCCATGTAAAAATAGAGTTTTTAAATTTTTCGACCTCTGAAAGGAATTCGGAGGCTTCTTTGTCTGAAATTTCTCCAGAACTCGTGTAATCGCAATTATGTCGTTTGATGCGACACGAGTTGAAATAGTCTGTTAAGTCTTGGAATTCAGATCCAAGAATTTCAGGTAATGCATCAATGGAAATTCGATGATGTCCTGCCTTGTTAGGATTTGTTCGTAGGCCATAAGCTCGCAAAACAATTGTTGTGAGTTGAAGTGCTGTATTGTAAGCTGTGATGAAACGGCGGTCTGCTGAAAGACCTTGAAGACCCGCATCTTTTAAGTCTCTATCAACAATTCTAAAAAGTTTTGAGATCTCATCTGCAGAGGTATTATGTTTCTTTAGCTTGTCTTCTTGTACCCATTTGTTTAAGTATTTTGTCATCACCGATGATCCAAAGTTTTGGGGTTTGTAAAATTTCTGTCAAAAAGTGATCGTTTTTAGAAATTCTGTTTTGAAATTCTTTCGGCTCGAAAACTACGGGATTTAATTCCCTACGTAATTCTTTAGTTAAAGGACTTAAAGCTTTTGTAATTTCTCGCAATGTTATGTCTGTAAGAATAAATAAATCGATATCACTATTTGGAGATTCAGTTCCTCGAGCTATAGAACCAAAAATAAAAGCTGCTGGAATATTGTTGAGAAAAGGAAGCAAGGCATGCTCAATGCTCCTATTTAAAGATGTTGTTTTTAAAAATAAGTTTTTTATGTCATCAAAAGCTGGATGGGTTTTAGTGGCTGTATAGTAGATCATTCTTCCCTGATGGGTTGAGGAGATAAGTCCAATTTCTTCTAGGGTTTTAACAGCTCTTTGAACCTGAACTAGGCTCTTTTTGGTTTTTTTAGCGAGATCTGATTGATAGAATTCTTCTTCGGGAGAGGTGAAGAGTAAATTGAGAATTTCAGCTAACGTTGGATTGGCAAAAAGTTTAAAGATTGGATTCATAAAAAACTACAATTTGTTGTTTTGAAACTACAAATTGTAGTCTTTGTTTCTAAGCGGTTAATATACAATTGACTGAGCGTGATTTGAGGGGTTTTTAAGAACTCGTCATCCCCCTCCTCTGGCTGGTTTTCTAGGATCTGAATTGCTGTTTATTTTTTTAAAAAATAAAATCCAGGCTGAGAGTTTGGTAAAAAGCTATGGTTGCTTTAATGCCACACTTTTTG
>CANNLR010000186.1 GCA_947505635.1 Chlamydiota bacterium | reverse complement strand
CAAGAACTCCATATCACAGCTAAAGAACTTGAAAGTAAAATTACCTATCTTTACGCTAGTTCTCGCCCTGAGCAAAAATTAGCCCAGATACTCCAAGAGCAGTGGCTTGAAACATTAGGAATAACAATCAAAATTCAAAGCACCGAACGTAAGGTACTATTGGATTCTCTTGGGAAAAAAAACTATTTTTTTGCACAAACTACTTATCGAGCGCAGTATTTTGATCCCATAAGCATTTTAGAACGTTTTGAGCACAAAGAAAATATCAAAAACTACTCCTCTTGGGAAAGTCCTCAATATCAAAGCCTTCTTAAAGAATCTACCCTTCAATCGGGCCCTCAAAGAATCGCTACCTTAGAAAAAGCTGAAACTGTTCTTTTAGAAGATATGCCCCTGGCCCCACTTCTTCATCTAAACCTTCATTATCTAAAGAAACCTTATCTTAAAAATATTGAGCTATCTCCAGCGGGAGGTATTTTCTTTGAGCGCCTTTCTTTGGAGCTCCCATGAAAGCCTTTCGTACTCTTCTTTTTCTTCTAGCAACCTTAACTTTTTTTGATTCAAAACCTCTAAAAGCAAACTCCTCTTCTATTGATCAAGAATCAGTGGAGCTAAGACAACAAGAAATTATATCGTTCACCAACTATTGGAAACCATTCACTTTTCAAGAAAAGCAAAAACACCCTGAATTTTTCTCTTCTCTACAAAGCCTCTTAGAAGAAGGCTTTATCTATCGCACAGAAGAAGGTGATGGAGGAGCTTATAGGGTAGAGGACTCTTTAGGAAGGGCCCATTTTATTATTAAACCAACTGATGAAAGCATCTATTGCCTGAATAACCCTAAAAGCTACCCCTCCTCCTCTTTAGAACAAAAAGCAAGAAAAAATATCCCACTATATCAATCTGCTCAAAGAGAGGCCTTCTGCTATGAACTAGCTCTTCTCTCTGGATTAGAAGCGATCACCCCAAAAACCTATCTTACAACCCTTACTCTTCTTCAATTTTTCAACTTCTCCTTCGATGAACCTTTAGAAAAGCTTTGTTCCATCCAAGAATATGTCCAAGATGGCATCTGCCTTCGTACCTTGCTCCAAAATCTATTTTCTCTTCACTTAGAAGACAAAGATCTTGAGCCTTACTTTTCAGAAGAAGACTTCGCCCTAATAAGTCTTTTTGTCTGGCTCACCTTTGATAATGATGCTCACGCCGGCAATCTCCTTGCTTATCCTCTAAAAAAAGATCCTAATGGTTTTACTACCTATGGGTTACGAAAAATTGATAACAGCCTTTCCTTTCCCGAAAAAAATACAGATATGTTCCATTTTTTATTACATTTTCCTCATGCCCTTCACTCCATCTCCCCTTCTATACAGGGAAAAATCCATCATCTTCCCCTAGATTCCTTAGAAAAAAGCTTAGAGCGCTTTGAGCTCACCTCAAGCCTTTTTGCCTTCAAAGAACGTGTGCATGTATTACAGGACCTTGCCAAAAGACCTCTTATTACCTATTACGAAATAGGGCTTCGCCTTCTTCTTTTAGAAGAACCCAATGGCCTTGAGCTAGCTTTAAGCTTTCTTTCCTTAGAAGAGCTTAAAGACCTCTCTCCTTCTTTTTTATAAAAATATTTTTCATCTTTTAAAACATCTGACAGATAATATCTTATATATTTAATTAATATTATATATTTAATTCTTTAAGCTATCTTAATAATTAAAAACTAGAATGAAATAAAAAAGAAACATTATTAATAAAGGAGACTTAATTATGGCAGCCCCAACACCACCCATCACACCCTCGCCACCCCTTCTCACAGTTACGACCCCTTTAAGTATATTGAATCCTAATGCAGGGAACTGTCCTGTTAGCAGCTCTGATAACACCCTTCTGCAGGTGTTTGAGCAGCTCGTAACTGATAGTAACTCAATTTTAGTTAGCCGTTATCAAATGGCAGTCGACTCTAATGTTTGGGATTACTTAAGTGCAGAAATTGGATTCCTAGTTCAGCAGGCCAATGTCCCTGGAATAAATGTCGACCAAAGATCTCTCATCTACGGGCAAATTATGCTAATCATCACCTCACAATACCTCCCTGCTGTATCTGATTACCTCGGAGATCAAATTTCAGAACAAGCAGCCATTCAAAACATGTCCTCCGATATCGCAGCCTTCATCATTGAATCAGAAACAGGGTTTAACGCTCTATCCAGTTCCCCTGATTGCATCTGTCCAACCACATGCGCTGATGGAACTTGCCCCGACTGTACAGAAGAGACCGATTGTATTAATGATTATAATTTCTATTCGGGAGTTATGGGACTAGTAGCCGGAACAAACGGAAGCACAACAGCTCCTTCTACAGGAACCACCTACACAGGAACTACCTATAGCTATAGCTTTACAGCAATTCTTTCAACAGGAACAGGAACTCCCATAACCTCTAGCGAAAATAATATCCTAGCCTTTTTAACAGATCCGAGCATCTGGGGAACAGACAACACACCTCTTAGTAGCTCCGAATCCTCCCAAATCTCAACAGCTCTTCTAGGAATTGTATCGGTTTTTAGCCCCACTACATCTACTCCAGTAGCCAACGTACCTGAATTTACCTGGAGCCAAATGAATTTACCTGCCATGGCCTCAGCCATATGTAGTTGGACTCAACCTTATGGATCTGGAACAGATGATCCAAGTGCCAATCCTCCTACCGGAGCTGATGAACCGATCACAACAGGAAATGCCCCTTTAGTCTGGACGCAGCCTGCAACGGTGCAGGCAGATCTTAACACAGCGGCGCAAACAATAGAGGGTGTGGCTACTTCTACACAAACGATTGAAAACTTCCAAGTGCAGGAAATTGACCAGTTTTATGGGATCACTAATAGTATCCAAATGAGCCAGGAGCAACAGTGTGCTTCTATGGTTAAACAACAAACTACGTAAAAAACAAGGAGCACCTGTTATGGGAGATAACTATCAAGTTTCTTTAGTGAATGCACTGGTTACATTTCAAAACGTCCTTAACAACAAGCAAACCCAGGACTCTCTTGGGGGAGATGTCGCCAATGCCCTTTTAACTGTGCAAATCAACGACTCCACTGCAGT
>CANNLR010000185.1 GCA_947505635.1 Chlamydiota bacterium | reverse complement strand
GGGTCACACCTGATCCCATCCCGAACTCAGAAGTTAAGCCCCTCATCGCCGATGGTACTGTACACAAGAGTATGGGAGAGTAGGTCGCTGCCAAGGTTTTTTTATCCCAATCCTCTAGGACGAATAGTTCTAGAGGATTTTTTTTGTCTATAATAATTTAGAATTTTATGGAGATGTATGTATTTTTTTATTTGTTTCATGATGATGTTGTCTTCTGGTTTTTCTCAAGAGAATACCTATGAAACTAATTCTAGTTTTTTCGAAAAATTAGCTCCTCTTTTACAGGGAGAAAAGTGGGAAGAGATTGTGTTTTTAGGGGAAAAAGCACTAGAGAAAGAGCCTTCACCATCAGAAAAATTTGCTATTTTAGATCAACTTATTTCTAGTTATTTTCGATTAGGTCTTTTTGAAAAAGCTAAAGAAAGAGCAAATAGTCTTGTTATTCTTGGAGAATCGCTTAAATCACCTCAATTGATTATAGATAGTTTTTATAAGTTATCGGCCGCGCTTAGAGGAGCTGCTGATAGTGAAAAAGATCCATTGAAAAAAAGACAACTTTTTTCTGAATGCTATTTGGCTATTGAAAAAGCCTATGCTATTTGTGAAGAAAAATGTGGAGAGAATAAAGCCTTAAGAGCCAGAGTCTTATTTAATAGAGGTGCTGTACACTGTGATGATCCAGAGGGAGATGTCCGCTTAGGAATCTCATATTATAAAGAAGCTATTTCTTTATTTAAAGAGCTGAAGGAAGTTGATTTTACGCAAAGAATGTTAATTCGACTGGGAAAGGCCTATTTTCTTGTGGGAGATTTTACGCAAAGTAGACAAGTAATTGAGGAATTGAAAGCAGGGGCTTTGGAAAAGCGGACTTATATGCACTTGCTCTATTTAGAAGCTCAAGTATGTTTAGAAGAAAGAAATAGGAAACAGGCTTTAGAAATTGCTTTGCAAGGAAAGGATATTGCTATTTCTTTACATGCTCAACATGATATCAGCCGATTTGAAGTCCTTATAAAAAAAATTCAGAAATGAGTCTTTAAAAAATAGAGATGGGATCACGCAGGATCTCATCTCGAACTTAGAAGTTAAGTTCCCATCAAGAGGAGATTAAATCTGGGGTTAATTGCTTCAGATAAAGGGCTTGAATGAGTTTTTGGAACTTTTTTATACTAAATTAAGTTTGCTGGATGGCCGACTTTTTAAAAGTACAAAATAGCCTTTAGCCCTTTTTGTCAGATAAAATAGGAGTGTACTCCGAAAAAAACATCAAAAACAATAGATTTTTTAACTAAAATGGAGTATACTCCGAAAAAAGCAAGCAAATCCGGAGTATGGTATGTTTTCACGTTTAAGACATTTTTCGCATAAACACAGTTTTTTTCTTTTTGGTCCGCGCGGTGCCGGTAAAAGCACATTACTTAAAAAAAGATTCGATAAAGATAAATGCCTTTGGCTGGATCTTTTAGACTCTGGTATTGAGGATCAATTTTTTCATAATCCAAGCCAGCTCTATGCCATTGTGAAAGCTCTTCCTAATGAAATTATATATGTCATTATTGATGAAATACAAAAGCTTCCTAAATTGCTGGATGAAGTCCATCGTTTAATTGAAGAAACAGATAAAATATTTATTTTAACAGGATCAAGTGCGCGTAAACTAAAACATGGTGGAGCCAATTTGCTAGCTGGTCGTGCTTTTGTCTATCATTTATATTCGCTTTCTTGTTTTGAACTAAATGAAAAATTTGATTTAGAAAAAGTATTGCAGTGGGGGAGTTTACCTAAAATTTTCAGTCTGGAGTCAGATGATGAAAAGAATGCTTTTTTGAGATCTTATGCAGATACTTATCTTAAAGAAGAGATATGGAATGAACATGTAATAAGAAAATTACAACCTTTTCGTCGTTTTCTTGAAGTGGCTGCGCAATGTAATGGAAAAATCATCAACTATGCAAATATCGCAAGGGATGTTGGCGTAGATGACAAAACAATTAAAGAATATTTTTGCATTCTTGAAGATACAATGATTGGATTTTTTTTAGAGCCATTCCATAATTCTTTTCGTAAACGCTTAGTTGAAAAACCAAAATTCTTTTTTTTCGATCCGGGTGTTGTTAGAAGTCTGGCTAGAAGACTTTCGGTTCCCCTAACTCCAAAAACTGCTGCTTATGGAGAAGCGTTTGAACATTTTATCCTATTGGAATTTATTCGATTAGGAAGTTATTTTCAACCGGATTATCGGTTTTCTTTTATTCGAACGGCCGGGGATGTAGAGGTTGATTTAGTAATAGAACGACCTGGAAAAAAACTTTTGTGTATTGAGATAAAAAGTTCAGATACTATTAATGACAGCGATATTAGTTCTTTTATTAAGATCACAAAAGATATTGAATTTTGTGAAGCAATAGTTCTTAGCCAAGACCGTTTTGTTAAAAAGTTCGATCATGTTACTTGTTATCCCTGGAAACAGGGGATAGAAGAATATTTTCCCGAACTCAAAGCTACTGTTTCCTGAATAAATTCAGAGCCTATAATTGGTGAGATGTGTAAGCACAGTAATGTGTTGAGCTAACTCATACTAATCAATCCAATGGCTTGATCACCTTTTTTTAACACTCTGTCGTTATCGGCATATCCCTTACCATCGCAAGATGTAGTAAGAGAGTTGTCAATAACAAGAAGCTCCTGAGCTTCACTTCCTCTAAGTGAAGGATCAAAATTTCAAGCGCTCTTTTTTATAAGTGAATAATTATTCTTAAAAGTCTTTTCTTGGTGGCTATAGAGAGGGGGTCACACCTGATCTCATCCCGAACTTAGAAGTTAAGCCCCTCATCGCCGATGGTACTGTACACAAGAGTATGGGAGAGTAGGTCGCTGCCAAGGTTTTTTTATCCCAATCCTCTAGGACGAATAGTTCTAGAGGATTTTTCTTTGCCCTAGCCTAGTTTGAGATCCATCAAATCCTTCTTCAAATATATGTGATCTAGAAAATCTCAGCATGAGAAGTCTTCCTCAAGATATAGTCTGTACAGCATTAACTATTACACGACATGGATATCTTTTTTTTCGAGTGTTTATACGAATTTTAGAATTGTTATAGTGCTTTAATTTTTAATTGAAGTTGTGATAGCCTTTGCCCTATAAAAAAAGTTATGGAGCAAAAGATGGCAAGACCTTATTCACTGGATCTTCGAGAAAAAGTTCTGAAATATTTAGAAACCAATCCCAATAGAAAATCGGCTAG
>CANNLR010000184.1 GCA_947505635.1 Chlamydiota bacterium | reverse complement strand
GTATTATGTTGATTTCACGTAAGGTTTAAAAATGGAAAGTCTATTTACAGGTCGCAAAAGAGAACTGCAGGATTTAAAGTCTTTATTAGGAAAAAAAAGCGCTAGCCTTGTTGTGATTAGGGGTCGACGCAGGATTGGAAAAAGCCGTCTTGTTGATGAATTTTCAAAAGAGGCACACTCTGTTACTTTCACAGGGCTTCCTCCAGATAAAAATACAACAGCCCAATCTCAACGGGAAGAATTTGCAAGACAGTTAAGGATGGTCTTTGGATTACCTGGACTAAAAGCAGATGACTGGGGAGATTTATTCACCATGCTTTCGAAGGCCCTTCCGAATGAGCCTATTATCGTAATGCTAGATGAAATAACCTGGATGGGCTCGAAAGACCCTTCCTTTCTTGGAAAGTTAAAAATTGTCTGGGACCTTTATTTTTCTAAAATGCCTGATTTGATTTTGATCCTCTGTGGATCTGTTTCTTCTTGGATTGAAAAGAACATTCTTAGTAGTACTGGTTTTTTGGGTAGAGTTTCTCTTAAAATTCATTTACGTGAATTGAGTTTGCAAGAATGCTCTCAATTACTAGAAAAAATAGGCTTCAGAGGCTCTACTCAGGAAAAATTTATTATTCTTTCTCTTACTGGAGGGGTCCCCTGGTATATAGAGCAAATTAATCCTCAATTCATGGCTCTTGAAAATATTCATCGTCTCTGTTTTAGTCCTAATGGTCTTTTTGTAGATGAATTTAAGAATATTTTTCATGATCTTTTTGGAAAACGCTCTAAAATTTATAAAAAAATTGTTGAATTTTTAGCAAATGGACCCGCAGATAATACGACTATTGCTAGCAATATTCATTATGCGAGTAGCGGAAAGCTTAGCGAGTATCTAGAAGAGTTGGTCGTTGCGGGTTATCTAAGACAAGAACATACTTGGGGCCTAAAGACAGGGAAAGAATCTCGAAACAGCCGTTATCGTATTCGAGATAATTTTCTACGATTTTATCTTAAATATATGCTACCAAATCTTAGTAAAATTGAACGGGATTCCTTTAAAAACATTTCCCTTTTTTCCATTCCTTCTTGGGAATCAATAATGGGGTTACAGTTTGAAAATTTAGTTCTCAATAATCGAGATCTCTTATTACAAGAACTAGGAATTTGTTCCGAAGAAGTCGTCTATGACAATCCTTTTTTCCAAAAAAAGGGAGTCCAAAAAGAGGGGTGTCAAATTGACTATCTCATTCAAACGCGCTTTGGAAATTTATTTGTATGCGAAATTAAGTTTTCTCGTAATCCCATTGCACATAATGTTATTGAGGAAATGAAAACTAGGCTTTCTACACTTCAGGCCCCTCGTGGTTACGCTAAAATTCCTGTACTCATTCATGTAAATGGGGTTACCTCCGAGGTCAAAGAGAGTGGTTTTTTTTCCCGCATCATTGATTTTGGAAAACTTTTATAAAGATAAAAAATTGTGAAATATAACAACTGCGTTAAGGATCTTATGGAAAATTTCGATAACAAGAAAAATAAATTCAAGAGATATCAACCTTTACTGGTTCTCGTTCTAGTTGCCCTCTTGGCGGCAATCGCTTTAAATCAGGGAACACAAAAAAGTATGACGACCGGCATGCATTTTTTCATGGGATTTTTCCTATGTCAATTTGCTATGCTGAAGTTATTTCATCCATCAGGTTTTGTTCAGGGATTCAAAAAGTATGATCTGATCGCAAAAAACTTTCCTGGGTATGGTTATCTATATCCATTTATTGAGCTTATTCTTGGCCTAGCTTACCTTTCTTTTATATATCCCATGGCTACTTATATCGTAACGATCCTCGTTATGGGAATCGGAACAATAGGAGTCATTCGATCTTTAAAAGCAGGATTAGATCTTCGATGCGCCTGTATGGGAACTATTCTAGACGTCCCACTTTCTACTGTCACGCTAACTGAAGATATTGCAATGGGACTTATGGCTTGCTGGATGCTATTTACGAGTTAATCATCTTGAGATACGCCTCTTTTGTTAAAAGAGAGTCTAACTCTTTAGGATCTTTCAACCGAACTTTAAATAACCATCCACGGTCTTCTGAAAAAGCGTTAATTAATTGAGGAGATTCTGCTAATTCTGCATTAACTTCTATTACTTCACCTGAGATCGGACTGTATATGTCAGCTGCTGCCTTGGTAGACTCTAAAATGGCCGCTTCTTGTCCTATTTCAAGAACCTTGCCGACAGCAGGAAGCTCTGCAAAAACAATAGCTCCTAACTCTTTTTGCGCATAGTCAGTGACACCAACTATTCCTATGTTTTCTTCTACTTGAATCCATTCATGCGAATTTGTATATTTTATCATTTTCTATCCAATTTTTTTTACACTAATAAAAGACTTGCCCATAACGAGGGATGCTTTAAAGGCTCAAAATACTTACTCGAAAAAGGAAAGTGCTGAGGCATCCCTTTATATCGATGAACGCGGTAAGCAAACCCAAGCCTTGAAAACTGCAAGGGATCATATCCATGTAATATTTCTTTAGGTAGGGTAAAGGCAACTTCGTAACCACCTTTTTTTTCTTTTATCTCTAGAAAAATTTCTGAAGGATCGCAAAGAGGATGGGTATCTTCTGCTCGAAATTTTGTAATTTCTTGCGCCCTTACTCCATTTACTTCTTTACCTAAGAAAACAAACTGATGACAAAATCTGCTAGCAAAACCTGATTTTTTATTATCTCTCGTATCAATAAAAAGTTCTATAGCATCCCCTTTCATGTAATCTGGAAAGGCAGAATCCTCTAAAGGTTTCTTTATATGAAAGAACCCAGATATTCCCTCTAGATCCCAAGACAATAAAAGAGTAGCAAATGCCTCTTCAGCTAGTAAATCTGAAAGGTCAGGCAGCTCAGTAACTGCCTTGCCAATCTCAATATTGCAACTAAAAAAATCTACAGGAAATAAAGGATCCATCCCCTCTAAAAGATCTTGAGCTCTCATGCTGGATCACTACTAAGGTAGATAACCCCGCTTGACTCTATTTTTTGCCAAAGGTCTTCTATTCCTTTTTTCTCTGCTTCTTTTTTTAGAGGAGCTTTTATTGCTTCTATTTCTGCCTCTGGAAGTTTTTCTCTTTCAGTCCTGTTTAACACTCTAAAAAAGAGATTTCTTCCTGTTGGAGAAAATCGGATAGAAGAACATCTACCCTCGGGCAGAAAGAATTCTTCTTGAAAATTGAATATTTCTTTCTCCTCTTT
>CANNLR010000183.1 GCA_947505635.1 Chlamydiota bacterium | reverse complement strand
CCAAAGAGATCGATCGATAGATGATCGCAAGGGAAGAAGTTAAAGCCCATATTGGCAAAGCCCCCAATCCCATTATGAGTGATATTTCTATCTACATAAGAAGACTGGTTATGTGCATGAACATAAAAATACTGAGGTCCAATAGCTACATACCCTTGCACCATAGAGTGTATTTTAAGGACAGGCTTAAGACCTACGCTGACAGGGATTTCCCAGATCGATGCGTTTTCTCCAAGGCTTAAGGACTTTCCATGTTTTTCTAGATACTCAACACTTCCGTAGACTTGTAGCCATTTCCAAACAGGAACAGAGGCGCTAACTTGGAAGTCCATGCCCCCTTTATTATATACTTTACGCATCTTAGCATCGGTAAAAAAGAAGTAGCCTCCTTTAGCTTCTAAGATAGGTCTGTTGTTACAAGTTGACACCTTGGGGGCTATAGCAGCCTGCGTAGGTGCATTGGCCTCTTGAGGGTGTTCTTCACAAAATCCTTGTATGGATAGAGCAGATAGTAAGGTGGAAGTAAGTAATCCAGCCTTTAATAAAGAATATTCTTTTTTATACATAAGTTTAGTTCCTTAGTTAATTGTAATGGTGACTGGATCGCTTTCATTGCCTTCTGAATCAACGGCTGTAACTGAGTACAGTGTGGAGCTTCCCTTTTTTACATTATGAACTGTAAAGGATCTAGTAGAGGCATTAAGTAGGCCGCTTTCCTTTCCATTCCAACGTACAATATAGCCGGTAACGCCTTCTGATGGACTAGACTTCCATTCTAAGGAATTATAGAGCTCATAGACTAATCCGAAATTCCCTTTTTGCTGAGAGCCAGAAAGTTTTCTAGGGGGCAACAAGACGTCTACTGGAGGGATAGGGGTAGTGAATTCATAAATGGCAAGGCCTTGTGGCTCGCCTCCAACGGTAACAGTTGCTGTGACTTGGTTATTCGATGTGTCAATTATGTAAACAATGCCCGGAGTTGTAGCGCCATAATCAGTCATATAAGCATAAAGACCATCAGGAGTGATGGCAACGCCATAGAGGTGACTTCCAAGCGTAAAAGTAGTTGTCGACTTATCATCCGTGTTTATTACAGTGAAACCAGAAGGGGAGTAGCTAGCAACGTATGCGAATTCGCCATTAGGAGTAATAGCAATCTCTTCAGGGGTAGGAACCTTGTCGTTACCCACATCTGCAAAGTAAATATTTTACAGTCGCCAGTCTTGTTTTTCAGCGAATGCACCTCAAATTTTGCCCAGGCCGCATAAGCCAGTTCATTTGCTAATCGGGATCAAACTCAACCTATCCTAAAAGACTTTTATAAGGCGCCTCCAACTTCTCGAACCTAAAATTCCAATGCCTAAGGAAAAAAACTCCCCTTAGATTCTTCATTAAATTTCTCTAAAAAAACCAATAATTCTCTCAATAAAAATAAGTCCACAATGTGTTTTAGGCGCATTTTTATGTTGAAATAAAGTTTTGAATTTTTGTATAATATGCTTATTATAAACAACTTAAGATTGATTCCTGCTGGAACTTGACTGGGTTTTCAAAGCAAATTCAACCTGATGGAGAATGTATGATTAATACGCAAGAGTGGATAGAAAAGCAATGGCCAACTACAATATTCTTAGATCCGAGGATTCAGAAGAGAGTTGTTACAATAGGCACAGCATTCTTGACTTTTCCTGATCGAAACATACCAGCACGTTTCGAATCTATTGGAGCAACTAAAGGGTGTTATAGATTCCTTAGCAGAACAGATATGGGGCATGAAATGTTGCAGTCGGGTCACTATGAAAACATAAAAGAAGAGGCTTCAAACACTCCTGGAGAGGTCCTGTTCATTCAAGACGGAAGTGAATTACTTTACAACACTCACAAATGGGTAGCGGGATTAGGTCCAACAGGAGACTCCTACGGAAATGGAATCATGTTTCATAGCTGTTTAGCTGTAAAGTTTGAAGAAGGTCAACCTAAAGTCATGGGACTTGCTGCTCAAAAAGCATGGATTCGCAAAGAAGAGGCTGTGCCTGTTCTAGTAGAATCCTCTACAGAGATTGCCGAAAATCCTTCATCTGAAGCTCAAGAAGAACCGGATTTAGAAAGTGCTGTGTGGCTGGAAATGTTAGAGAAAATAGGCAGAGTTCCTAAGGGAATTACTTGGACAACAGTTTGCGACCGAGCTGGTGATATTTTTTCTCTCATTGAAGGAATCAAGAAATTGGGGTATGGATGTGTCATAAGAACGAAGCACGATCGGAAAATTCTTATTAATGATGAAGAATACAAGCTTAAGGCTTTTATGCGCAGCTTGCCTTCTATGAGCAGCAAAAAACGAAAGGCTAGAGGAACATCTGACAAATCTTCCTATGAACAAACCTTAAATATTAGCTGGACAGAAGCAGAAATGCTACCTCCTCGCATAGAGAAAGAAAAAAAAGCTATCAAGGGATCCTATGTTAGAGTTTGGTGCGAAGAAGATCCTGATATTGAGTGGATTCTGTTCACGCTGGTTCAGGTAACCTCTGCAGAAGAAGCTCTTGCGATTGTTTCCAAATATGAGCATCGATGGATTATTGAAGAATATCACAAGTGTCTCAAGAGCGGATGTAAAATAGAGGAAGCTCAGCTCAAAACTTCAGATCGTTTATTAAATCTTTTTGGAATACTTGGTATCGTAGCAACACAGCTATTACAGCTCAGAGATATTAGCAGAATAAAACCGGACGAACCTGCAGAAAAACATGCAGATCCATTAGATGTAATGATCATCGAGGAAAAGTACAAGATCAAAGGTCCAATTACGGTAAAAGAGTTTTGGAGAAGAGTAGCAATGCTCGGCGGGTTTTTAGGCCGAAAGTCAGATAAAAACCCTGGTTGGCAAACGATTTGGATGGGATGGTTGAGACTGCAGGATATGCGGAGAGGGGTAGAGCTTGCGCAAAAGAGTTTTCGTCTAGCACAAGGCAAGCCTTAAAGTATTTGCTTTATAGATGTGGGTAACGACAAGGATGTGTTGGCCGGCGGGATTATTTTTTCTTGTATACATCTTTTCTGCCGGCTGCATCTAAGATTATAACAACGAGTCTCTCATCAAAAATGACATATATAACTCGATAGTTGCCATATCGAATTCGGTATAACTCTTTTCCTGATAGCTTGATTGATCCGTGCGGTCTGGGATCATCGGCTAATTTCTCTATTTTTTCTTTGATAAGCTTGGCGTCGCGGTTGGGGATTTTCTCTAGGGCTTT
>CANNLR010000182.1 GCA_947505635.1 Chlamydiota bacterium | reverse complement strand
GTCAATGGTGTAAAGAGCATAGCATTTCTCCAAATACATTCAAATATTGGAAGGATAAACTCTATCCTGAAAAATTAGATCCTACAGCCTTTACTGAAATCCCCGCGGAACAATCAGCAGGCATAGAAATTCGATTCCAAGGGTTTGAAATTCATGTAGGTAAAGAATTTGATCAGACAACCCTTTCTCGTTGCCTAAAGGCAATAAAGAGCTGCTCATGCTAAGCATACCAAGCAATGCCCGCCTTTTTCTTTACCAACAACCAGTGAAGATGCATAGAAGCTTCGAAGGATTGAGTACCTTTATAGAACAGACTTTTCCTGGGCTATTGCTCTCCGGCTCTTATTTTATTTTTCTTAATCGACTAGGAGATCACATGAAAGTCTTATATTGGGATGGTGATGGTTTGGTTATTTGGTACAAAAGACTTGAAAAAGGAAGCTTTGCCGGTAAGAATTACCGCACCGCTTCCATCAATCGACGTGAATTTTTTATGCTGCTTGAAGGGGTCACTCCTCATAAAATACAAGCCCGTTACAGAGCATCCTGCGGGTGATTTTATTGCGTTTTTTACTCCGATTTTTGTTCTTTTTTATCTATTGATTTGGTATGATTTTGTCTATGAAAACACTCGAAAATCCAACAATATCTCTACTGAAAGAAGAGGTTACTTCTCTTCAGGAAAAACTGCTCGAACGCGATCAAGAAGTCTTCTGTCTGCAAGAGCAGATTGAGTGGTTTAAGCAGCAGCTTTTCGGGGCAAAGTCTGAAAAGGTTGTTGCTGATCTCGAGTTGGGAGATAAAGGATTTGTTGTAACGGGATCAGGTTCTGAGAAAGCAACAATAGATCCCAAAAAAGGAGGCAGAAAAACTCCAGTTCGTACCGGAAAAGATGCGATTAAACTACCTCCAGGTCTACCTGTTGAAACAATCATTATAGATCTTCCGGAAAAAGACAAGATTTGCAAAGAGACTGGACTTCCCTTGGTAAAAATAGGAGAGGAAGTTACTCACAAGCTTGCTCACAGACCCGGCAGCTATTTCATACAAGAGATTATCCGGTTTAAATACGCTAATCCCGGAAGAGAAGAGCAAGGGATCCTGTGCCCAGAGCTGCCAACTACCATTTTTCCAAAGTGTAGAGCTGCCGATAGTCTTCTTGCAGAGATTATGGTAGATAAATTTGCAAATCACCTACCTCTTTTTCGCATCTCAGAAATTATGGAGAGAGAAGGTATTGGAATTAGTCGCAAGCTTCTCTCTCAATGGACCGGGCACTGCGGAAGAGCTCTCATTCCTCTGTACAATGAGATGCTAAAAAGAGTTCTTCTTAGCGGAAATATCTTTGTCGATGAATCTCCGGTTAATATTCAAGCCAAAGGGGGCCTTAAAAAAGGCTATATGTGGGTACTTGTTGGAGGGAATGAATCAAATCCCGCTTATAGAGTCTACAGCTTTGCAGAAAATCGATGCCATCAACACATTTTAGACATGCTTGATACTTATGAGGGAGACTTACATTCAGATAAGTACGGGGCCTATGTAAAATTGGCCAAGAAAAATGTGATTTTTTGGAATCCCTGTTGGGCGCATATAAGACGATATTTTTTCGAAGTCGAATTCGGCGATCTTGAATTCTGTTCGTGGGTTTTGAGAAGGATTCGCTATCTTTATATGTTAGAAAGGGTGGCATGGAACCGATCTCCCGAAGAAAGGATTAGGATCCGTAAGGAAAAAGAAGTGCCAATTATTGATGAATTGATTCAAAAAATCAAAGATAGAATTGTCGCGGGAGGTTATTTGCCTAAATCAAAATTTAGCAAGGCTCTTAACTATTTTTCTGGACTGATTCCTTATCTTAAGAACTACACACGAAATGCCTATTCAAATATCGATAACAACAATGCAGAAAGGGCTATTCGTCCTCTTGCCATAGGGAGAAAAAACTGGCTTTTCTTTGGGAGTTTGGCTGCTGGGCAATCTGCTGCGATCATACTTTCCTTGGTTCAAACTTGCCGAGGACTTAAGATTAATCCTCGTGAATACTTGGAAGATGTTTTTAGACGGCTCCTTGATCACAATTCTCAGAAACTTCATGAGCTTCTTCCTGATCAGTGGCTTTTAAATCGCAGCCAGTCCTAGAGAGCAAGATGGGTTAATTAGACGCTTACAAAAGTGACTACAAGTGGCTTCCTTATGGAGTGATAGATTTGGATTTTTCCCGACTAAAAAGCTTAAACGCAACTTCTATAGAGAAATCTCTTTGCCAAAACCTTTCTAGTATAGCCTCTAGATATGAACTTTCCGTCACTCTGAGCTCATCTAGTCCCAATGATGCTTTGAATGTGCTTGTTGAAGCGTTGTATAATAAGTACGGAAGAGTTGCTATTTTAATAGATGAATATGATCACGCGATTCTTTCAACACTGCACAGTCCTCAACTTAATGAAGTATTAAAAATCATCCAAAGTTTTTTTGTAACAGTTAAAAGTTTAGGGGAGTATGTGCATTTCCTATTCATCACTGGAGTAAGTGAATTTGCTAAGGCAGGCCTTTTTTCAGGAATGAACAATCCAAAAAATCTTTCTATGAATCTTGAATACGCCTGTGTATGTGGATATACAGAGGAAGAGGTCGATAGGTACTTTGTTCCTTATTTAGAGAAAATGGCAAAGCAAAAAAACACGACAGTTAATGATTTAAGAGCTGAACTAAAAAAACTATATAATGGATACTGCTTTTCTGAAAATGCACCGACCGTTTATAACCCATTTTCGTTTATAAATACTCTCGACAGCTGTAAAACCGGTAATTTTTGGTTTGACTCGGGAGCCCCTTCTTTTTTAATAGAAATTTTAAAAAAAGAATATGCAAAAGGAAATACCAGTATTTTTCATGTAGAAGAGTTTCATATGAGTGAGATGGAACCTAAATGTTTTGATGTAAGTGCAATTCCTCTTCCTTCTTTAATGCAACAAACGGGGTATCTTACAATCAAAAGTTTTTCTAAAGGTTTATACACTCTAGGATTTCCTAATCTAGAGGTGCAGGCCGCCTTGCAAAGATACATGATGGATATTTTATTAAACTTGGGCCTAAACGAAATTTCCAATTTTTCTACGGAGCTATTAGGAGCTCTTACTGAAGAAAATATGGAAAAGCTCATTTCTCTTCTAAAAACTCTCTGCTCTCATGTCCCATCCAAATTACACATATCCAAAGAAAAATTCTATCATGCCCTTTTGATCCTCTGCGCGGCAAACATTGCCCTTCAGGGCGGTGT
>CANNLR010000181.1 GCA_947505635.1 Chlamydiota bacterium | reverse complement strand
TTTTGACTTAGAACGTTTTAAGGTTTCTAGCGGGTTATTGGGCTCTATTGACGTAGATGCTATCCCTCTTCCGACTCTTCTTTTTCAAACGGGATATTTAACTCTTGCTGAATATGATAAAAGGACGAGCAACTATCGATTAGAATTTCCTAATCATGAAGTAAAGACGGCCTTGAATCAACATCTGTTGACATTCTTAGCTCATACAGATCCTGCCTCATCTGATTATATTGCTAAGGAACTTAGATTTTTATTTGATAGTGGAGATGTGGAGGGAGCTGTTGGTTGTTTAAAAATATTGTTTAGTCAGGTTCCTTATCAACTCCATATGGATCGAGAACAATTTTATCATGGCTTATTACAGGTGGCTTGTTACGCTTCAGGCCTTAAAGTTCAATCAGAATACTCTACAAGTCATGCTAGAATTGATTTAGTATTGAATCTTCCAAGTAAGCTATATGTAGTGGAAGTTAAATTTAACGAGTCTCCAGAAGTAGCTCTAGCTCAAATTGAAGAGAGACGATCTTACGAACCTTTTCTTGCCTGCGGAAAGCCTATTATTTTACTAGGTTTATCTTTTAAAAAAGAGCCTTGTAATTTTACGATTACTTACGTGAAAAAAGAGCTAGGGAATCATGATCTGTAATCCATTGCAAGATGCTTTCAGCTGCCTGTTTTGCTCCATGAATTTCAAAAGTATCTGCTAGGAGCGCTAGAGCCGGGAGACTCTCTTTTTGAGAGTCTTTTAGAGTTTTTTGCAATAACGTCTTCAATCTCATTTGAGCATTGTTATCTACAGATAATTTTCTCATATAGAGGGCAATCTGCTCTAACACTTCTTTTTGTGGGGCAAAGTAATCGATTGGTTTATCTTCTTCGAAAAGATCTGACCAATCAATCCAAAAATCGATCATTCCATTTTTACGTAATAACTGAACTTGTTGTCCTTGGCTATCATTAGCGGGGGGGAGCCATAAGACCTTTTTCTTCATAGAAGAGGCTTCATAGATATTGCCCAGGCCAGAGGTCATAATGGCTAGATGAGAGGTGAAAAGGTGTTGCTGAACTTCGTGGGGTTGTAAGACGACCGCAGAGCAAACTTCTTTGGCAGCTTTTGCAATCGAATGGCTTGTTACATAGAAAGTTTTATCAAACATAGGTTCTAAATTGTCGCGTACGGAGGAAAAGATAATCTTTGCAAAGGTTTCAAGGTCTATCGGGTCAAGATAAGGATTGCTGAGTCCTCCCATGTTGACTAGAAGTGTTTTTAGGTCTTCATCGACTTTAGCATCATAAAGACCTGATACGATAGCGGGTATAATTACGTATTCTGGAAAAATAGGGCCTTGTAGGCGCTCTTTTACTCCAAAGAAATTTTGCGCAATATAAAGATCAGCTCTACTGATAATTTCAGGTAAGTCTTTCCAATACCAGGTTAATGGATCATAAATGATTAAGGTAAGTCCTAATTCCT
The DNA here is from genome assembly GCA_947505635.1 of Chlamydiota bacterium. GTDB lineage: Bacteria > Chlamydiota > Chlamydiia > Chlamydiales > Rhabdochlamydiaceae > CAIJXB01. The sequence goes on along the minus strand of CANNLR010000181.1, from coordinate 1,811 downwards.
TAGCCCAGTTAGCTGCTTCAAAATCGCTAGCTGTGATAAAAACATCGTAATCTTTTGCAATGGAAAGAAATTTTTCTTTTCGAGCTGTTATGTCGGTGTCTTTATAATCGTATATATTATCATAAGGGAGTGCACGCTGAAGATCTAGTGTATGGCCATATCCTATATAACTTAAGTGGCCTATTTGCTTTCGTAAGTAAGGGAAAATCTCAGCTATTGCAGCGGAGGGACCGAATCCAAATGGTTCAGCATTGAGAAGGAATCTTTGTTGAAAATTAGAATTTTGTATAGGAGAAGAAGCTGAAATCGAGCAGATGCAATCTGAAGAAGCCCAGGTTTCAAACTCCCCCAAGATAGAGGACACGAGTGAGGTATTCTCTTTGATATGTTCACTGAAAAAACTTGCAAGGTCTGAAGGGATACCCGTTAAGGCAATATTTCTTGTTTTCAGACTTTTTCTGTCTGTGATATCAGTCTTGAAATAAGAAGGATGAAGGGATGACTGTTTACGGAATAGGGAGGCTAGTTCTATAGCCTGCTCTCGGTCTTCTTCTCGGAACTTAATTTCTCCGTTAATAAAAAAAGGAGATAGTTTTCCTTCGATATTTTTTAGAAAAATATCGATTTCAACAGTCCTTACGCTCCCGCCTGTTGCTAGTACAGAACGGTTTTTTACATCTTTAGCTAGTATTTCGAAGTAGAGCTTATAAATGACATCCTTGACCCTTGGATAAAAATCATTAAAGAGCCCTTTTAGCTTCAGCATCTGTATTTCGTTTAGAATTTCAGGGGTCTGTATCTTGGCATTTGATAATTCTCCCGATCCTTGAAAGATAATCTGGTAGAGTTCCTTAACAACTTCATTTTCTTTAAAGCATTTTTGTGTAAAACGTATTTCTTGGATTTTCCCAGGGGAGGTGAGGTTGTCGAGCTGATGTTGTGAGTCAAAAGGAATATTTGCTGATTGAAGAGATTGACAAAGATCTAAAATATTTTTTCGAGTAACTGCGAGGTATTGTTGAATGACAAGTCCTCGTTTAACAAGGTCTTTATGCTCGTTCCCTTTTTTTAACGCTTCTAAGATAGTAAGAGGGATATCAGATAAATTGGGAATTGTATATTTAACTTCGGTTTTATATACAAATTCCCCGTTCTCTGTGGAGAAAAGAAGGGAGTTTGATAGAATGAAGAAAAACAGCAATATCGAGTAAAAATATTTTGTCATTTTTTCTGCAGTATTTGTTCTATTTGTTTAATAATGTGAATATTGTCCGGTTTTTTCATGAGAATTTCTTGATCATCTTGAATGTTTTTTTTGTAAAGCTCTAGCTTGGAAAAGAAAGATTTTAGCAGTTCTTCTGTGATATCTACCGCGCAGATGCCAAAGTTGCCTTTACCAATGATATAGGCATTCAATTGTTGTTCATATAGGGGAAGTGGGGTTGCGTATACAGGTTTTTCTAAGTACATTGCCTCTGATAACAAGGTGTGCCCTGCTGTTGTTACAATAGCATGGGCTGCAAAGAAAAGAGGATCGAATCGAGAATCTCCGTGATGATAGAAAAAAACAGAATCATCATCTAATGGTAAAAAGAGCCTTTTGGGTAAGAAGATATGCGCCTTGTAAGCAGGTGGTAAAGCTGACTTAATGGTTGCTATCCACTCATCAATAGGTTGTAGACCTAGTTGCTGGGCTGTTATGTAGACTAAAATAGAGGGTTCTTTGCTTAAAGGGGTTTCTTTTGCCTCGAGGACTTGATCTCTTATTATAGGGGATAGAATATCTACTTTAGGAGTGCTGTCGAAACTTG
>CANNLR010000180.1 GCA_947505635.1 Chlamydiota bacterium | reverse complement strand
GGACCTTTTTTATCAGATGCCTTTGAGTGTTATAGGTAAAAGCACTAATAAGGAAGAATTTGTTACCTGTGGAGGAGTTCCTTTAGATGAAGTGTATCCTAAAACAATGGAAAGCCGTAAGGCTCCTGGAGTTTATTTTGCAGGAGAAGTATTAAATATAGATGGAATAACAGGTGGATTTAACTTTCAAAATGCTTGGACAACAGCGTGGATTGCTGCCCACGCTATAGATTCTTCATTTTAGAAATTTTTTAAGAAAAAGAGATCTCTCTTCTCATGATTTTAAAGATAGCCCGAGCAAGGAGCATTCCTATGCAAATTCCAGCTAAGGCATCGCTTACAAAACAAAGAGCTAGTAAAGCCGGAATAAATCCTATCAAGATTGTTAAGGGGAAAATCTTGAAGGATTGTTTAGGGTATAAGTAACAGAGGGCAGCTCCAAGAGCTCCTATGTTACAAGACGTTGCGGAGGGGAAAGAATGAAAAGATGGATTCCACTGAAAAAAGCGAAAGATCATTTCTTTATGAAGGATGAACCAGTCGGGATTAGATCTTCCTATGATGATAGCTAAGAAGGTTGTTAAGAAAATAGGAAGAGCTGTTGCGAAGGATAGGTACCAAAGTTTTCTGCTTTTTCTTTCTTTTTTTCGTATGAAGCGAGTGAAAAAAAAGAGAAAGGGGAAAAGGAGGAGAGTGAAAAATGGATTCATCAAATTATTGATTAAGAAAAGGATGTCTATCCAGTCTGACTTAAAAGAAGAAAGGAAAAGAGCAAAAGGCTTGTCTATAAAAAAATAGGAGGCCACAATACAAAATACTAATAGAGGGTAGAAGATCTTCGCATTTTCACGAAAGAAGCGAGAGGGTTTGAGAAATGGATTTTTTTTAAATTCAATAATCATGCTTTATCCTTTGTTGAAAGATACTGTAGGAGAAATGGGGAAAATAAGGAAGGAAAAATGAAGATTACTGTGATTGGATCGGGGAATATGGGAGGCGCCTTTATAAGGTTCCTGAGTAAAGGACACGAAGTTGTGGTTTGCGATCGAGGAAGTGGCAGAGGGGAGGCTCTAGCTAAAGAAGTTGGCGCTGTATATATGCTAGATGTTAAAGAAGCTGTAAAAAGTGCTGATATAGTTATTTTAGCTATTAAACCTAAAGATCTTGAAGATCTAACTCCTGTACTTTCTTCTGTATTAGTATCAACTCAGCTTTTGATTAGTCTGCTTGTGGGAATATCTATTACTAATCTAAAAAAAATCTTTCCTAAGGTAAGTGTGATTCGGCTCATGCCTAATACAGCTATCAGTGTTAGTCAAGGGATTTTAGGGTTTTCAGCAGAAGATCTTCTTCCCCCTCAAAAGATCTTACTAGAGTCTGTTTTTTCTTCTTTAGGACTTGTTCTTTGGATCTTAGAGAGTAAAATGGAGGCCTTTGCTTCCTTAGCTGCCTCTTCTCCAGCTTTTATATTTGTTCTTCTGGAGTCAATGATAGATTCTGGTGTGAGCATTGGATTTTCTGTTCCGGAAGCTAAAAAGATCGTGCTCAAGGTCTTGGAAGGATGCGTAGCCCTTTTACGTGAGACAGACCTAAGCGCTCAAGAACTTAAGTGGCAGATCTCTTCTCCAGGAGGAACAACTATTGCTGGATTAAAGGCTTTAGAAGAAAGTACATTTAGAATGGGGATTTGGCACGCTATAGAGGCTTCCTATCAGAAATCTTTTTTAATAAGGTAGCCTGATATGAGCTGTTTAGAAAAACACTTAAAGCTCAAGATGTGGAAAAATTGTAAAAGAGCATTAAAAGAGCATGCCCTTTCTTTCTATCCCTTCTGTAAAGGTGTATATGCTCCCATGAAGGAAGTTTTTTTATCAGTGAATCCTAAGGTGTTGCATTATACCCATCTTGCTATAGAAGATCAGGGCAGAAGGTTGCAGATGGAAGATAGACATTTTTATCTTGAAGAAGAGAAGGGGATTTTGGTTGGCGTCTTAGATGGGCACAATGGGGTGCAGGTTGCCAACTATGCAGCTTATAGATTCTTAGAGCAGTTTTTTTTGCTGTTGGAGCAGTGCCATAACAATGTATATCAGGCTTTTTTTGCTTTTTTCGCACTTATTCAAGAAGAAATAGAACAAAATCATCCAGGATGGAACCAGATAGGAAGCACGGTTGTTATTTCGTATTTAGAAAAAGAAACAAATTATGTATATACAGCAACCTTAGGCGATAGCGAGGCTAATATTTACCGCCCTTTAAAGGGGGGGTATAGGTCTATTCCTTTATCTTGTATTCGTAACTGGAGCTCTAAACGGGATTTTGCTAGTGCAAAAGCTGCTTTAGGAGAAGCTTTACCTCGTAAGAAAAATCCTAAAGAGATGAGACATCCGCCTATTGGGGAGTCTGTTCATTCAGGTTTTGGGCTAAACGTTAGCAGGGCTTTAGGTGATGTGGCCTATAAGGGAGTTATTCACTTGCCCAAGATCACGCTAACAACTCTTCTTTCGGGAGACATCTTGCTTTTAGCCTGCGATGGGTTAAAAGATTTTGTTTCTGAAGAGGAGATAGCTCAAATCATAGGCTTGCATCAAGGAAGAGAAAGTTTAGTAGAAGACCTTGTTGACCATGCTGTTTCCGTTAAAAAATCTACAGATAATGTGACGATTCTTTCGGTCTTTATCGATTAGATCCGTATCTTTTTCGCTTGAGTTCTATTAATGTGGAATGTAAAATCTTCTCATTGAATAGTTTCTTTAATTTTCATATAGGTAGATCAAAATGCCAAGTATTTCGTCCTCATATATTTTTCGACCAACTCCCTGTTATAGTCGAAATTTCAATGAAAGAAGGGAGGGCGGTTTTAAATCTAGTGAAACAACAAATTTAATTAAGTTTGTTAAGGAGCTTGATAAAAAGTCTAGCTTTTCTCCCATTAATCCGGCCTTAGATGGATTGCGCAAAGAGGATAATTCTTTATATGACAAGATATGGGGAGCATTTGCTGGGTGCTGGAAATGGCCTTGAAATTATCTTGTTTTTTAAGAACATGAGGAATAGACTTCTTTGTAATGAATTATCCCTTTAACTCTATTATAGGTTTATGATGGATTTCCCCCCTTTTTCAGCTACGAGCCCCTTTAATAATCAAGGATCTAATTTTAGCAAATACCCTCATAATTTTAGTGCGGATGACCTTTCTAAAGTACGACAGCTTTCTCATCGTAATCTCTCTCCTAATACAACGCGATATACACAAGTTGTTAACAACCATGCGCGGGATTTTCGAGTAGAAAGAGGAAGGACCCATTCTATACAAGAAGATCGAGTCTATAATGATAAACTAGAGCAAGACCCTTCTT
>CANNLR010000179.1 GCA_947505635.1 Chlamydiota bacterium | reverse complement strand
TACTACATTCCCCCTTTTCATTATTCTTCGATTCCTCTCGGGTATGGTTTCTAGCGTATTTTTCTCCTTTGCCTTAGGCTTAATACGAACGCTAAAAAAAGAATATACCAAAAAAGAGCACCTTGCACCTACAGCCTTTTTAATTTCTATTACCCCAGCTTTAGCCACTTCCTTTGGCGCATGGATTGCCTACGACTATCATTGGAAATGGATGTTTCTTTTGCAGATTCCTTTCTTGATTGGCACTTTTTGCATTCTTTATAAGTCTCGCAATCATTTGAAAACACCCCTAATCCAAATTCCTTTTGATAAAGTTGGATATATTGCTTACGTTCTTTTTGTTGTTTCCCTAGGTTCTGCTGTTAGTCTAGGGCAAGATCTTGACTGGTTTAGGAGTTCTTTAATCTCTACTCTTTTTGGAATAAGTCTTGTGTCTTTTCCTTTTTTTATTCTTTGGGAGCTAAAACAAGAATACCCCTTAATAGATTTCAAACTCTTTCAGATTCCTACTTTTTCTATGACTATTTTTTCTTTATTCATTTTGTTTTCTGTTGATATCGGGATGACGGTTTTATTTTCTCTATGGATCCGTTTAGATGCCAACTACACCCCCATTTGGATTGCCATATTATTATTACACATGGTAGTTGCCGCCACTCTAGTTTTTATTTTTGTCATAAAATGGATGGAAAAGGTTCACTCATTCTTACCTGTTATCTTTGCTGCTATGTTTTTTGCTATAGCCTTCTTCTATTCTTCTTATTTCAACTCAGAAACTAATTTCGAAAGGCTGGCTATTGCCCGGATGCTTGCTGGATTTGGGTTGGCCTTTTTTTTCTTCCCTTTATTTAAAATCTGCTTAGAATGTGTCCCTCTAGACAAATCCTCTCAAGGTACGGCTATCTTCCATGCTTGCAGATTGTTAGCTGGTTCTTTAGGTATCGCTTTTTATAATACCTTATTATTAAGAAGGGAAATATTTTACCATGATCGATTAGGGTCTTATTTAACAAAATATTCGGAAATTACAGATCAGTGTCTTACACATATAGGATTCTTTCATCAAAAAGGAGTTGTCGCAAAAGAACTTCTTAACGGAGCGCTTAATAAACAATCTACAGCTTTAGGCTTAGCAGACTGTTTTTACTCCATGGGGTGGTTGATGATAGGATTACTTATTATTGTTATCCTTTTCTCAATTAAGGAGTGGCTTAAGCAAAATAGCTACAGTTTATGGAGTCGACGGTAAAAAAAGAAAAGAACTCTCCATTTCGTGAGGCGTAAGTCCTCCATGACTTCCATAAAAGTTTTGTTGGAATTTATGCTTTTCAAACCACCAAACAGCTTCATTTTCATAAGGTAAGATCACTAAGTTTCCAACTCTTTCTAAAAATCTTTGACTTACTGGGTCCTTCCCAAAAAAGCCGTTCTCTATTAGGGTTTCCACCTTCCACACCTCTGCCTTTCCTTGTAAAACATGGGCTATCTCCTGCATAGCTTTTTCCAAGAATTCTTTTTTAACAGACAAGAAAAGATCTCGACACGATCCTGCTGGAATCTTAACTTGTAGCCAGTCTACAAGGTGAGGGATCAACAGATTGAGATAAAGAGTCTTTTTGGGAGTAACTGGCACCATGCCATGATCTGCTGTAAGCAAAAGAGCTATCTTCTTAGATGATCTCATCAGAGGAGCTAGCTCTTTTTCTAAAAGATCCAAACAATACAGGATGCTTTTTTCAAAAGCTTTGCTTTCAACTCCCTTTCTATGCCCTACAGAATCAATATAAGCGTGATAGAAAAAAGCATAAATTTTATTGCTTTTTTTTGTAGAAAATAATTCTGACAAACTCTTTAACCCTTGTGTTAAATTTAAGTAGCCAATGGAATGAGCTCCCTTACTCAAGGCCTTAGAATAAGAACTTTGATTGATGGAAGATTCTTGAAAAATAAAAGAATCTACCCCTTTAAGATGGAGCTGCTGATACAAAGTTGTGAAAGGAAAACAATCTTCTGGAGCAAGCCCTGAGGCAATCAAACTATCTGGTATTCCATCTCCTGCATAGGAGAATAGAAGTGGAGCAATCACCTTGTCTACTTTAGGTTCATATTGAAACCATTCATAAATGCCTGTCTTTCCAACTTCTAATCCTGTGTGAATCGTTGTAACATGGGCTGCTGTTGTAGAGGGAAATTGCGTTGTGATCTTTGAAAGAATTCCCTTATCTAAGCATCTTTGGATAAAGGGATGTGATAGATACTTTTCTAAAAAACACCATCCGAAAGCATCGATAAAAAGAAGAATTACCCCGTCGTATTCTTCTTGATTAAAACAACTTTCTGGCAAGGCTTCGCTCTTCCCTTCTCCTGTTAAAAGATAAGAAACTGTTGCAGGGATTCTAGAAAAGCAAAAGGAATCGTACAAAGGTTTTCTAAACTCTCTTGAAAAATTAGACCCCTCTACTTTTTGAATAGATTCTTTATTAAGCATAGACCCCTTTAATATTTCTTTAATTTTCACAATATATCAAATTTTCATTTAGAAGAAAACAAGCTTTGACGAAAAAAGGAAAACAACTATAGACTGCAGCAAGTTTTCACTTATTAGAAAACTAATAAAATTTTAACAAAAAAAACATAATTCCTTAAAAAATAATTTGGAGGCGGCCAACCTACAAGGACCTCGTCCTGGAGTAAGCCGTAATAAAAAATGAAAAAAATAAAAACTATCTTATGCGCTCTATTTACTTTAAGTGCACTCTCTTCTGCTTCTCCAGCTTACACTTCCGAGCTGCAATCTTCACAAAACCTCGAACACTCTTTATGCCGAATTTCTTACGAAGGGACTTTATTTGCTCTTGAAGATGAATCTCAGTGGTTGATCCCAGACTGCAATAGCACTCTTTCTTTAGAGTGGAACCTCGGAGACCCCTTAATCATCACACCTAATACCTGTTTTTTTTCCTACTACACCTACACAATATCTAATCTATCAACAGGAACTTCTACCGTTGCTAATCTTTATTACGGACCCAGAATTGGCGGTGCCTTTACTAAGCAAGTAACAGAACTAGATATAGCTGATGGAGACATAACGTTAAGTGACGGATCTTCTTGGCGCGTAGCTACTGCATTCAAAAAAGACCTCACAAAATGGCAAGTATCTGATTATGTCATCATTGGGGAAAGCAATCAAAAAAACAGAAACATTCTTATTAACGTAACTCTAAATCAATATGTAGAATCCATAAACTATAATTAATTACAGGATAAAATTATGTCTGCAATATCATCCATATCTAACGTACAAAGCACCTCCCCATGCATGAAAGAGGCCTTACCAATAGATCAAAAGACTCAGAATAAAGTTTACGCCGTTGCTTTAGTTGTTA
>CANNLR010000178.1 GCA_947505635.1 Chlamydiota bacterium | reverse complement strand
TTCTATGAAAGTGCTTTGGGTAGCTGCTCTAATAACTGGACTTATCACGACTTTGAGTACAGAGCTTCTTACTCATAAGTTTAAGGTTCAAGAAGATGCTAGTATTGGACTTGTTTTTACTACGTTATTTGCTTTAGGCATATTCCTTGTGACTGTTTTCACGAGGAATATGCACATAGGCGTAGAGGCCATTATGGGTAATATCGACGTGCTACATATTGATGATATTCAATCTGCAGGTATGTTCACCCTTGTGACTCTTTGTGTCTATTTACTTTTTTTTCGAGGTTTTTTCGCTGCAGCTTTTGATCCTATTTTTTCAAAAACCCTAGGATTTCCTGTTCGTCGACTAGATTATTTGCTTATGGTCCTTACGGCCGGGGGAGCTATTGCTTCTTTTCGAGCTGTTGGGGTTTTACTCTTTTTAGCCCTACTTGTAGGGCCTGTTCTTATCGCAAGGCTCTATACGCATAGCTTGAAAAAAATGATCTTTTTTAGCTTTGTCATAAGCTCTTCATGTTCTTTATTTTCGGTTGCTCTTTCTCGACATATTTTAACAGTATTCCAAAAGCCGATCTCTACATCAGGGTTAATTGTTTCTTGTCTTTTTAGTGTATACCTTTTGGCTTTGTGGAGTTCTAAGAAAGGGAAGGTTTTAAAAAAGTTTTCTTAGATTAGAAAGAGTTTTATATTAGAGCGAGGATATCGCTTGTTAGCCTGTGGAGAGTCGGTAAAGTTAAATCGCTCTATGAAGCAGGAACCCACTGAAGTAAGTCAACTGATTTTTAGTTGAACGCCGTAGGAATCCTCTTCCTTTAGGGAGGGAGGATGTCAATGGAAGGAACAGGTTGACTTATAGGATGTTTTAGCGATAATAGGGGGCAAAACCTCTTATTATTTTAACGAAAAGGTGTTTACTCATGATCTACAGTTTATTATATCTTATTTTAGCCGCGCTTGGGCTTGGAGTTCTTGTATTTATCCACGAGCTTGGGCACTACTTTATGGCTCGAAAAGAAGGGATGAAGGTAGAGGCTTTTTCTATCGGCTTTGGAAAACCAATGAAGACCTGGGAAAAAGATGGGGTAAAGTGGCAGATATGCTGGGTCCCTTTTGGTGGGTATGTCCGGATCTCTGGTATGGAGAAGAAAGGAAACTTAGAGCCCTATCAAATAGAAGGGGGCTTTTATGAGAAAAAACCGTGGGCTCGTATTAAAGTAGCGTTAGCCGGACCTGTTGTAAACATTGTTTTTTCTTTTCTTGTTTTTTCCTTAATCTGGGCTTTGGGGGGAAGAGAGAAACCTTTTTCAGACTATACGAAATTTATTGGTTGGGTTGATGTTCAATCTGATTTACATAAAATAGGGGTCAATCCGGGGGATGAGATTTCTACTTATGGGGGACAACCCTTTCAAGGCTTTAGTCAGCTACTATCGTCCGCTTTTTTAGATAGTGGAGTACAACAAATTAGTGGTTTTGAAATTGATTACATGCAAGATAAGAAGACTCCTTTTTCCTATACTTTTGAATTTGGAAGGAACCTAAAGGGATTAGAAAAATATGCAACGATTGCCTCTATTATTAATCCTGCTGCGTATCTGATTTATAAACCAGATGTATTGATGATGTTACCTCCTATTAAAGATAGTGGAATTTTACCGGGAGATCGAATTCTTTGGGTAGATGGAGAATTGGTTTTTTCAAAAAGACAGCTAACGGATCTGATTAATGAGCCAAGAAGTCTTTTGACTATTCAAAGAGGATCAGAACGATTCCTAACGAAAGTACCGAGACTGCAAATTCGAGATCTTCGTATGAATAAGGAAGGGAAGGCTGAGTTGCAAGATTGGGCTCACTCAAAAGAGTTGCAAGGAGACTATACTCAGCTGTTTTTTATTCCATATGTTGTGACAAATGGGGGCGTTGTAGAGTCTGCAACAGCCTATGTCGGTAAAGATGCTAAGGAAAGAAAGCTATTTCAAAAAGAATTTTCTGATTTAGAAATCCCTCTATTGCCAGGAGATATAATTCTTTCGGTAGATGGAAAGGAGATCGAATCTGGTGAATGTTTGTTGAATTCTTTACAAAGTAGATTCATTCAGGTGATTGTACAAAGGGGCATGCAGTATCCTGCCATCTCTTGGCAAAAATCAGATGATGATTTTGTGCAGGGAATTTCTTTTTCTGATTTAGGTCAGCTAGAAAACTCGATCTTAACAAAAGATCGCATGGCTTCTTTAGGGGATTTATATCTTCTACAACCGATTCAGCCTAAGCCTCTTTCTGCTCTACCTTTAAAAGGTTCTGTTCAAACTCGTATGCAAGATACGATTGCTCAACAAAAAAAACAGATTGAGGATATAAAAAATCCTAAAGAAAAGGCCCTTGCGCTAAAGAATCTGGAACAAGATCAAAGTAGGCTTTTTTTAGGAGCTATTTTTGAAGATAGGAAAGTACTTTATAATCCTTCCCCTTTTGTTCTTTTTAAAGGAGTTTTTGAAGAGACAGGAAAGACATTTAAAGCTCTATTTACTGGGTATTTAAGTCCTAAGTATATGTCAGGACCTATTGGTATTGTAGGGGCTATGCAGTATGGCTGGACTTTAGGGGTCAAAGAAGCCCTTTTTTGGATCGCAGTTATTAGCGTTAATTTAGGTCTTGTTAATCTGTTACCTATTCCAGTACTGGATGGAGGACATATTTGCTTTGCTCTTTATGAAGCGATTACTAAAAAGCGAATTAAGGCAAAAACAATGGAAAAGTTCATTTTTCCTTTTGTTGTGCTAATTATTATCTTTTTTATCTATCTGACCTATCAAGACGTCCTTCGTCTGCTGTCTCGTTTCCTATAAAGTAGTTTAAGGTTGAAAAATACGTATATTTTTCGACCTTAATTGTTTAATTCCCCTAGCTATGTTCTTAAGCTACTATTTTTAAGTTTCTTAAGAAATATCCTCTTGCTTGTCGTCTTATTTTGAAAAATAGGATAAGTGTCTGAAATGCATGATAATGTTTACTTTTCTATTAGCGTGTTAATCTTTATTTTTAAATTGTATTAAAAATGATATTTTGATATAATAATTGTTTTACTGAGGTAATGACATGAATATTTCTTCAAAAGGTATACCTGCTGGTTTATTACAGCAAGCTGCTTTGTATTCGGTAGTAGGGATAGGTGTGTGCATCGTGGTGGCTATGAACGTTATAAATGGAATAGGGAGACAATTTTCTCAAGAAGATTCTTACCTTCGTCAAACTGATGCCTACTTAACAGGGAAAATCATTTCTTACGGTAAATCGTTACAAGAATACGCAATCTCTTTTGTAGCACAAAAAAAAGTAGAAGCGCTTCCTTTGAAATTATTGAAAAATGATCCGAAAAAAGAAGT
>CANNLR010000177.1 GCA_947505635.1 Chlamydiota bacterium | reverse complement strand
TATCTTCACTTACTGTAACTTTTGCTAAAAGGTTACAGTAATCTAAAACAGATTCCTCCCTATTCCAACAAGTAGTCCCTTCACAAGAGTAGGTAGGTTGGTTCCAGGAAAAAGAAAGGTATTCCTTAGGAAAGGTTTTCGTAAATGTTTTTTCTTGAAAAAAGGCATAGGTGTAAAGATCTAGAGATAAATTAGGGGAGAAAATACTCCTATTTGCAAAAGAAAGGATGTTTTTCAATCCAATCCTTAGGCTATTAATTTGATATAAACCATCTTCAATGGTAAAAGTATAATGTTCAGGAAGGCTAGCTCTTGGGGTACTAAGTCCTTGATAATCGATATAAGGCTCTATCGTGTGCCTAGCTTTTTCATATCTTTTGTAAAAGGGGGCAGAAGCGTTCCCACCGTAAGTTATGACGCCCTGTCCAATAGATGTGTGATCAGGGTTGTTATTATAAAAAAGGCCAATAGCGCCAACTGTTGGAGTACAATGGAGAGGTCCTAAAGAAAAGGTTCTATAGATTCTATTCCTTGTTTCTAATCTAGCTGCATGAGTTTCATGAAGGGTTGGATACTTATGGAGAAGATCTCGAGCATATACATAATCTAGATAGCCTGCACTTACGAAGTTCTCAAATAAGACACCCGAATTCCCAATAGCAAAAGGTCTAATCCCTCCTTTCACAAGAGGAAGCTTTTGGTTGAGACTTTCAAAACGATTTAAACGAGGCGATACATCTAAACTTCCAAAGGCTACATCTTCTTGATGGGTAACAAGTAGCCGACTTCTTTTTTGTGTGTTGATTTCAAAGTCAGAACTTGGAAAATCGCTAATCATTTTTAAATCGCTAAACTTATCATAGGTCATGTGAACATGTGTTCTGTCATTACTGCTTTTGTGAGATAAGAGTCCTTGAAGTCTATATCTTTTTAGTCCGTGCTCATCATAAACAACTTTATCGTGAGCTCCATAGCTTCTTGTGATAAAAGTAGTTTCATGATCTTTAGCGTAATACTCAGATTCTAAAGCGGCTCCAAGTCCTTTTTGTATACGGTAATCTAAACGGGTAAATAAGTTGAAATCTTCTACAGAAAGAATCCGATACCTAACAGTAGCTCTAGGTCCAACTCCCTTATCCCATAAAAATTTATAACGTATAGGAGGGTCTGCTACAAAACCTAGATTGCTTTTGAAGGTAGGTAGCCATAAAACAGGGATATGAGCTAGATTTAATCGAATATTGGAAGCAGATAAGACATGGTCTTTAGATAAGCTCACGTGCTTACTTTTAATATCCCAGATATTATCTTGGCTTTCAGAGGTTGTGATAAAAGCATTTTTTAAAGTAAAGCTTCCATCTTCTTCTAACGTAACAGTATCTCCTCCTACGAACCAAATTCCATAGGCTGTTTTTCCGTCTAGTAAAGATCCTGTATGGGTAATGAAATTGTAATCTAACTTGCTACCGGTTAAAAACTGCCCTTGATACTCAAGGAGTAAGTCTCCCTCAGCTTCGATTTTTGCAATTTTTTTATCTTCCTCTGTTCTATTTGTATAGGTGATCGATCTTGCTTGTATTCGGATCCCTTCTGCTGTAACAACGCCTCCTTGATTTGTTGTTAAAACACCTTCGCTATAGGTAGGCTCTTTAAGTTGAACTTCGATTGTATCTCTATTGATAAGATCTTCTTTTCCTTCTAAAGAAGCTAAGAATGCAAAAGAAAAACAAGAGCAGATAGAAAAAAACTTCTTAAAAGACGGCATGAATTCCAATACGGTTAGTCAATGAAGAAGATAGTAACGTGATTCATTTTATTGTACAAGGCTATGTTATTGTAGGGCATGGATCAAAATGCCTGCTAAAACAGGGCGATTGTCAGGATGGCCTGAACAGATAGCTTCTAAAAGAAGATCGATCCCTAGATTTTCTTGCTTTTTGAGTATGCTTTCATAAGCCCCGATAGTAAGAGAAGAACTCTCTTCTGGAGTCAAATGATAGGAGTCTATAAATCGCATGCTCCAAGGCACTGCAGAGCGGAATTTAATCAGTTCTTGGGAGCTGTTTTGTCTTAAGAAAGAGACTACTGATTCTTGATAAGGACCTTCTTGTTTCATTTTAAAAAGAGCTAGATTGCAATAGGCTCTAATTAGAGGAGCTCCTGCTTTTAAAGACTGTGTCTGTAAAAAAAGGATAGCTTCCTTACTTTGTAAGTTTTCTAGTAAAGACACGATGACGGGAACAAGGGCATTTTGTTTAGCATAAAAAAGGGCTTCTGCTAGTTCTAGAAATACAGGCTGTGGCAGCAAAGCTGCTTTTCGTATTATATGTTCTTTTACAGAAATCGTTAGGGCTTGTATATCAAAAAAACTATCTTTAACATGCTGCTGCATAGAAGAAATAACCTTCCAAGCTTGCATAGATCCGCCAAGAGATCGTATAGGCTGAAATCCAAAATCTTTACTATCCCTGATTAAAAAAGGAAAGATAGCGGGTAGACTCCTCACATCTTTTTGCTCTAAAAGAGCAAAAGCAGTATTAAACTGTATTTGTTTATTCGGTATTTTTAATAAATCGGCTAGGGTTTCTTCTTGCCCAGGAATGGTTCCTAAAAGTCCAATCGCAAAAATATTTTCTTTTTTTGCTTCTTCTGCAATCTTTTGCGGCGCCTGCAAATCTCCTAAAAGATATAAAGAACGTTGCGCTGCAAGCTGTACTGAAGAAGAGGAGTGAGAAGAGAGCTTTTGGAGTTTTTTTATAGAGCGCATATCTTTTAGATAGCCTAAGGCAGCAGCGCTAGCTTCTTGTTCTGCATTGTCTAGATGGGTGGCAGCTGCTCGTATAGGAGGGAGGAGATCGTCTCTACCATATTTAGCAGCACTTAAGATGGCTTCTATCTTGGTAGCATGGAAAGAGTCATCCATGAGATGACGCAAAATGCTAACAGACTCTGGTGTTCCTATAATAGCAAAAAACTCAGGAAAAAAATATCGCATAGGAGGGGGGAGTCTATACATAAGAGACTCAATTTGTCCTGTTGCGGTTTTAGACTTTCTTTGCGCTAAGTAAAAAGCAGCTTCTAATCTTGCGTATAAAAAGGGAGAGGACATTGCTTTATTAAGTAAATTTTCTACAAAGTCCTCTTGCATTCTTCCTAAAAATTGCAAGCCAGCACTTTGAACCTGGTCGTTAGAAGAGAGGATGGCAAGCTCCAAAATGTCAGAAGAAGCTGTAAGTCCAGCGATTCCTAATCCAAAAATACCCAGGATCTGTTTTTCGGGGATAGGGCTTCTTGCACTTTGTTCAATCCATGAAGTAGCCATTTGTTGCAAGATCTCAAAATCATGTCTTCCTAACTGCTCTTTATAAAGGTTATAGAGTCTTATCGCTTCTTTGCAGTCTTGTGTTTGAGCTAAGTATAAG
>CANNLR010000176.1 GCA_947505635.1 Chlamydiota bacterium | reverse complement strand
GAAGACTTTTTCTTCTTAGGTCGAGGCCCTTTATTTCCAACAGCCTTAGAAGCTGCTTTAAAGCTTAAAGAAATTGCCTATATCAATGCACAAGGATACCCTGCAGGAGAAATGAAACATGGCCCCATTGCCCTACTTGGGGAAAAAGTTCCTGTCATCCTTTTTTGTGCAAACCAAAGACTTCAAGTGAAAATGATGAATAATCTCATGGAAAGCAAGGCAAGAGGATCCCCTATCATCGTTTTTGGGTGGAAAGAATTTGAAAAAGAAATTCTCCCTGAAACGGATCTCACCTTTTGGATCCCGAAAACTTCTGATCACCTGGCCTGTATCTTACTTACCATCGTAACACAACTTTTTTCTTACTACTGTGCTAAAGAACGAAAAACAGAAATAGACCAACCTCAGAATTTGGCTAAGTCTGTAACAGTAGAATAGATATAATTAAAATCGTTGATAAGAGTTTTAGTTTTAACCAATTTGATCGAATTTGGCTTCATAAACCAAGAATTCCAAGCTAAAAAAACTCATACCTAAGCACTGAGAGGCTCTCTTCTTTTCAAAAAATATTGCCCATTTATCATAACCATGGTAACATGACTATAGACAATAGAGGTTCTGTATGGATGAAGAGATGAAGGCCGGAGAATTTAAAGCTAAGTGTTTGCAAGTCATGGACACAGTGCAAAAAACCCGTAGAAGAATTACAATCACAAAACGAAATATTCCCGTCGCAAAAATTATCCCAATAGATGAAACTCCGAGAGCAATCTTCGGAAAGCTTAAAGGAACAATTACTATTAAAGAAAATATCATAGACTGCATCGAGGAGAACTGGGATGCCAATACTTAAGCAAGTAAAACAACATAAAATCTTACTAGATACTCATGTTTGGATTTGGCTGCTGACAGGAAACTCTATTCTCTCACAAAGTTTTATTACAGCCTGTCAAACAGCCCTTTCTCTTCGACATGTACTTGTGTCCCCCATGTCTATATGGGAGATAGGCATGCTAGTAGATAAAAAACGAATGGAAATGGAAATGGATGTGTTGGATTGGGTAACACAAGCGTTAGATGACCCAGGAATACAATTGTGCCCTGTAACCCCTCGTATCGCTATCCAAAGCACGAGATTGCCAGGAAATCTTCACGGTGATCCGGTTGATCGGCTCTTAATAGCTTCTGCATATGAAGAAAACGCCACGCTTGTCACATGCGACAAAAAAATCTTATCGTACGGAGCAGATAAATTTATCTCCGTTTTCGATCCATCTAAAAACTAATAGAATTTCTTACTGTTGCGCTAAAGAACGAAAAACAGAAATAGACCAACCTCAGAATTTGGCTAAATCGGTAACGGTAGAGTAATCCATTAATTAAAGGATTCTTCAACCTTTTCTAACTCCTTTTGAATATGTTGATTTCCCATACACAATCTACGCGAATATGAATCTCCAAAAGAGGACAGATAAAAAGGGATGTTTACATAATCAAGCAATACTAGATGACCCTTATCATTAATACCAAGATTATCGTCCTTTAGATCCATTTCTGGTTCTCCTGCCACCGCTAAAGCCTTATTAGCTGTCAACAACCTTACAATGGCGTTATAATGTTCCTTCTGTTCTAAAGACAAAGCCGAGAATTCCACATCCTGAGTCCAAAGAGGCTCTTGCAAAGGTTTTACTTTTTCAACAACAGTATACCTAGAACTTAATGCAGTATCCACATTATAGATCTGCACAATAGGAGGATTTTCCTTCCCCTCTTTTTTAAAATATTCTTCTAGAAATTTAAATTGGTTAAGAGCACATGTAATCTTCTCTTTCGCTGAATATGGGCACGATTTTATACTCTCAAGTTGCTCTGTTCTTAACATCTTGACGACAACGTTTTCATTAGAAATACCCGAAATCAATTGAGGCGTCTTATCCACCATCTCAAAGACCTCCGAGAATGTGCCTTTAGCAACTCTCCCCTCTTTAGACATAATGTGCTGCATCCTACACATTTCTCCGCTTCCATTTTTAATCTCATAAATATAATTTGTCATTTTTTTTTGTAAAGATTTTGTCTCATTTAAAGAAGGCTCCTCCCAAACAGACAGCGTTGATCTAACCGCCTTATTTCGAAGTTCCAACACATCTTTTGTGTAATCCGAAGAATCCCAACTTGGACAAGCACTCATAGCTTCTGTCAAATTTGAAGATGATCTATCGTCGTATTGCTCAACATCTAAAGCAGCAAAACTTCTTGGCCGACTCTTAGAAGATGGATTTGAACATCTAGACTCAAGTGGCCTAGGAGAATTGCTTACAGTTAACTTGCCCGAAGACTCCGCGTCAGTTAATCTATCATACCCAACAAAAAACAAGCTTTTCGTTTTACTATCCACAATACTGGCAAAAGTCTCGAAGTTTTCATTAAGATCAAGTTCACTTTCCTGCTTTACAACCGTCCCACTCTTTTCCCCGCTATGTCTCAAGGGGTTTTCTCCGCTTTTCCTTAATTTCGAATCCCACGCTTCAAAAACACTTCTACCACTTCTACCACTTCCAGGTATCGAATTCATATATAACTCCATATTTATTTATAAGTATTATAAATATAATTTTAATTTAATTCAATTTAAATAAATTACACAAAAGCTATATCATATTAATGATTAAGCAATTACAGTAAATGCGTTATATAAAAAGATCCATATGTTGTTATTTTTAGAAAAAATACTACCACTTCCATCCTTTCTCATTTGACCCTAAAGAGATCATTCATTACAATCCGGTTTTTATAGAGATACTCAAAATAAGAGCGTTATGTCATTTTTACAGAAAATGTCGAAAAAATTATATTTCTTAGTGCAGATGGGAGAGTATTTTCATCTCATCTTAAATACTATAAAAGCAGCCTTAGCACGCCCCCCCTCTTTTTCTCTTGTCATGCACCAACTCTATGAAGTAGGGGCCGCCTCCATCCCTGTTGTTGCCATCACAGGCTTCTCTACAGGCATGGTGCTTGCTGCTCAATCTTTTTATCAATTAGCAGACAAGGGTCTCACCAGCGTAACAGGTCTCATGGTAGGAAAAGCAATGATGACAGAACTTGGCCCTGTTCTTACTGCCTTTATGATTACGGGAAGAGTTGGCGCTTCTATGTGCGCAGAACTTGGTACTATGAAAGTCACAGAACAGATCGATGCCCTAAAAACAATGTCTGTTAATCCTAATCGTTATCTTATTGCCCCAAGATTTTTTGCTGGCACAATCATGACTCCCCTCTTAACCATTTTCAGTATTATTATGGGAATTTTAGGAGGGTATCTTATCTCCGTATACTTCTTTGGAATGTCCCATGCTGCATACTTTGATCCGATGCCAACCCATATTTCCACTTTTGATCTATCCACAGGGATCATTAAATCCTTTATATT
>CANNLR010000175.1 GCA_947505635.1 Chlamydiota bacterium | reverse complement strand
TTAAGGTTACACACTTTTGTCATAGACCCCCAATTCTTCCTAAGAACCATTTTTTCCTATTATATCGATTGCATTGTGTGAGAGTTAAATAATCATCTCCATTTTGAGTCAGATTTCCATATTCACTCGTATTCGATTGGTATTTTTTAATGGAATGCAGCACACTTATTATAAATTTGTTATGTCCTTTTTTTGCTTAACAAAAAAACTCACTTGTTCATTTTGAGTGTTTTTGTTAAGCTGCGAGAAAAGGAGAGAATGGATGAAAGAGGCGCTCACTTTAGATGTTTTGCAACCTTTGTTAAAAAAAACTTATTTTACCTCCAAAGAAGTTCTTGCTCTCGGGGTTAAAATAGCAGCACTTCATTATTATATTAAAAAAGGAGTCGTTAAAAGAATTCGCCGTGGAGTGTACCAGAGTTCTACTTGTAGAAATCCTACATTTCAATGGAGAGACCTCATAGAAGCTGTTATTTCTGTTTCCGGTGGTGTAGTTTGTCTTATCTCAGCTTTGGCTATTTACGAACTTACCGAAGAAGTTCCAAGACAACATTGGATTGCCGTCAATAATACTACCAGTATTAAAAAGAATAGAGAGATTAGATTTACTAGATTAAGAAATATGGATTTGGGAGCTACTCACATAGACCTTGAAGGTGTGTCTGTACCTATTTTTGATCGAGAGCGCACTATTGTAGATTCTTTTCGTCTTTTAAGCCGTGAAACAGCAATTAAAGCCCTCAAAATGGGACTTTTACAAAAAGGATCTAAGCGAATTAATTTAGTAAAACTTCAAGAATATGCCAAAAAATTAAGAGTAGATATTACGGATTTTTTAATGGGATTTACAACATGAATGAACAGGCTTTAAAAGATCGCCTTTTAATAATTGCCAAGGAAAAAAGAATTCATTTTAACGAATGCTGGAAAAAACTTCTTTTAGAAAGGTTTCTAGTTAGGTTGTCAAAATCGTCTGAAAAAGAAAAAATGATATTCAAAGGAGGTTTTCTTCTTTCCTACCTAATCGATATTGGTCGAGAAACAGTAGATTTAGATTTTTTAGTGACCCGCATGAATGTTGAGGAAAAAGAAATTAGAGATGCTATTGAGCGAATTCTCTTTGAAAGATTAGAAGATGGGTTTGCTTTTTCCTACGAGAAGATAGAGCTATTAAATCAACCGCATATGGCATACTCCGGATATCGCATTACTCTTAAGGTTGTTTTTGGCAAAATGAAAGGCAAAATCCAAATTGATATAGGAGTTGGAGATACAGTTGTCCCAGAAAGTCGAACTTTTTCGACGTTTGCTTACAAAGGAAAACCGTTATTTGAAGGAGATGTTATCCTAATGGTTTATCCTCCTGAAACAATCTTTGCAGAGAAATTGGAAACCGTGATATCGAAAGGTGTAAAAAATAGTCGAATGAAGGATTATCATGATCTTTTATTGCTGTGTAGGGAAAAGGGATTTCTTGAGAGAAATCTTTTAGAAAGCTCTATAAAAAACACTTTTTCTAGAAGGGAAACTTCTTATAAGCGAATTGTGTTTGATTCTGAAGGATTGCATGGGCTGCAAAGGTTATGGACGGCTCATCGAAGCGGGTTAGGGCTTATAGCTGAAGAACTTTTTTTGCCAACAGATATTGGTGAAGTGATTTCAGAAATTAATTTAATATTGCAAGAATGACTCGATAAATTGCTAGAATTTAGTAGCCGGAGAGTTTGGTCTGAACTGGGATTTAGGAAAGAGTTTGAATTGATTCCTCCTTCGTCTGATTTGGAGAGTGGGCGAATTAGCCGGAAATACTAGGTTCAACGGTTCAACACAGAAGAAGTTGATTTCCGTGTGCTTCCATGTTATGTTCCTAGTTTTCATCTTAGATGGATTACTCGATTGTTATAAATTGTAACTACGTTTTATTGTAGATCTTTTTATAAAAAATAATCTAAACTTATAAAACGATTTTAATGAGACATTGTATTATGTTGTATAAGATATCTGCTGGTATATTACTGATTTTAGGGGTGTTTATGGCTACAGGATTTCCTTTTGGATTTACAGAAGAAGTGCAAAAAACTTTCGTCTATCCTAAATCTAGAATGGATTCACAAGTTGACTCTTATCACGGGATTGAGGTTAAAGATCCTTATCGATATTTAGAAGATCCAGATTCTGAAGAAACCAAGGAGTGGGTTCGAGCGCAAAATCTTTTAACTTTTGATTACCTAAGCCAAATTCCTGCAAGAGAAGGTATTCGTGCAAGATTAGAATCTCTTTGGGACTATGAAAGATATGGCCTGATTCTTAAAAAAACGAATCGTTATTTTTTTACCAAGAACAATGGGTTACAAAACCAAAGCATCCTTTATACTTTTGCAGAGCTAGGAGAAAATCCTGAAGTTCTTTTAGATCCTAATCAACTTTCTGTAGAGGGAACAACCTCTTTAAACTTTTATTCTCCAAGTGAAGATGGGAATTTTCTGGCTTATGGGATTTCTAAAGCTGGTTCTGACTGGGTTGAAATCAAGGTATTGGATGTTCAAACTAAAAAAGAGCTTACGGATCATTTAAAATGGGTGAAATTTTCAGGAGCTAATTGGGCCCCAGATGGAACCGGATTTTATTATGCCCATTATGAAAAGCCAGCAGATGAAAATTTATATGAAGCACTTAATTACAATCAGAAAGTGTATTTTCATAAGATAGGGACTTCTCAAGAAGAGGATCCTCTTGTTTACGAACGTTTAGATCATAAGGACTGGATATTTCAACCAACAGTCGCAGAAGATGAAAAGTATGTTGTTATTTCAGCCGTAGCTGGCGCTGCAGCAAAAAATGGTGTTTTCTATAAAGATCTTACTTCAGAGGCCCCATTTCAAGAACTTTTTTCTAAGTTCGATGCGCAGTATCACTACATAGGAAATGAGGGAACTCTATTTTGGTTTAAAACAGATCTTGGAGCTTCAAAGGGTCGCATCATTGCCGTGGATCTGAATCATCCTCAAGAAGAATTTTGGAAAGAGGTAATTTCCGAAAGTCAGGATACACTATTGGATGTTAGTCTGGTTGGAGACAGATTTATTCTAAGTTATTTGAAAGATGCTCATAGCCAGATTCGAATTTGTACTCTTGATGGGTCTTTAGAAAAGGAAGTAATACTTCCTTCTTTGGGATCAGCAGATGGCTTTTCAGGGAAAAGAACCGATACAGAAACTTTTTATGCCTTTACAAGTTTTACTGATCCTTCAACGATTTATCGATATGATTTCTTAACAGGGGAGAGTAAAGCTATTTTCCAACCTGCTTTTCCTTTGTCCTTAGAGAACTTTGAAATTAAACAAGTTTTTTATAAAAGTTCAGATGGGACAGAGGTCCCCATGTTTATAGTCTCGCAAAAAGGACTTACCCTCGATGGAAATAACCCTGTGATCCTTTATGGTTATGGGGGATTTGATGTTTCTATTAC
>CANNLR010000174.1 GCA_947505635.1 Chlamydiota bacterium | reverse complement strand
ATTTCTTTGGCATCTAAATACTCATAGTAACTAGAGACAACCTTATAGATAACTTTTTGAATGGAGAAGTCAGCAGACCAGTTAACGGCTTTTAAAGCTTCTCGAGTGGCTTGGATGCTAGCGCTTCTTTCTCCGAAATCAAACAAAAGATAGGATAAAGATATTTCAGCTCCATAATTTGTGAAAATAGTTTCAGGCCCATTAGGGAATTTCACTTCCCTGCCATGGGACAATGTTCCTTTAAGGTCAACGGATGGATAGTTATTACTTTTTTCAATTCCCAATATAGCCTGAGCGCGTTTAGTGCCTGCCCATGCTTTTTCCGTTTCTGGATTGTTTTTCAAAGCTATATCAACTAATTCAACAAGAGGTAAAGGATCGCAGAAAATAGCTATAGGTAAGAAAATAAAAAGAAGCAATAAAGAAAACTTTCTCATAAGTAAAAATATTAACTAAAATGCAATAAAAAATCAAACGCAATTTTACTGTAGATGAATATTTTCAAATATATTTTTTATAAATTTAAATTGTCGTGCATTCTTTTAGCTAATTTTTCAAGAAGGGGACTTAATGTTAACTTCTCTTTAGACGGTAACCTGTCTATAAAGAGAACTCCATTGATATGGTCGTTCTCATGCATGATTACTTTGGCTTCCCACCCTGAAAATCGAGACTTAAGTAGAGTGCCCTCTAAAGAGGTGTATTCAACTGTAATTTCTTTCGGACGTTCTACGGAAGATCTTATGCCGGGTATGGATAAACATCCTTCATTAGCAACCCAGGTTTCTTTACTAGGTAAGGAGAGTTTGGGGTTGATGAAGACCTTAACATCTCCTAGATCGAACTTACCTTCTTCTTTTTCTAGTGGAGTTCGAATGATAAATAATCGGATAGAGTGATGGACTTGTGGTGCTGCTAGTCCAACTCCATTAGCAGCATCCATGGTTTCTATCATTTCTTCTACAAGTTTTTTGATCTCTTCTGAGATGTCAGTAACAACATCGGCTTTTTTTCTTAAAATGGGATCGCCATAATAAGCTAAGGGAAGGATTTTTAATTGAGCTAGAGTGACAAGATTAGGAGCATGTCCAGAGACTAACTGACCTCCTCTATATAACCACTTATGAGATGCTTTTTCGAAATAACTTTTTTCTGTGTAGGTGGCATCATGCCCATCTTGTGATAGATACGCTGTAAAAACAACGGTTGCTACGGTGTTTTTTTCTTTGAAATCTAGGATCTCTAATTTTTGAAAGGAAGAGCTTTTAGAAAATCGAGAGATGCTCCGTTTCCAAGAAAATTTGTCTTCTGAGTATTCAGGGCTTGCAGGATGTGTGGTTGCTACAATGTAATCGGGAAGATTTAAAACATAGGCAGAGAATCTTGAGCGCATAAGTTCTAAAGCACTTTTTGGCAAGATCCCTTCGTGAAAAGGTTTACAACACTTGCTATATTTTTCTCCACTGCAACAAGGGCAGAGGTCTTCAGAGTTTGTCATTTTGAAGCTCGGTAAAAAAAATCTTAATATTCTTGATGTCTTGATCGGATGTATTCCAAGAGGTGATGAATCGAATTTCACTTTTTTCTTGATTCCATAGATAACAAAATATCTTTTCTTGAATCAAGGGAATCCAAGAGGGTGGAGCGGTGAAAAAGATTTGGTTAGTTTGTGTTGGATGACTTAGAGAAAGATTGGGGATTTTTTGGATAATCGAAGTGATTTCTTGGGCTTTTTGGTTAGCTGTTGAGGCAAGAGTGTGCCATAGATTCTCTTTGAAAAATGGGATATATTGCGCTGAAAGATATCGCATTTTAGAAAGAAGCCCTAAAGTCTGTTTATGGATGTGATCACTGCCTTCGAATAAAGAGGGATTAAAGATAAGAAGGGATTCAGCTCCCATGAGTCCATTTTTAGTTCCACCGAGTGATAATAGGTCTAGTCCAGTGGCTATCTTATCCAAGCTAGTTTCTAAATAGACAGCTGCATTATATAAGCGACTTCCATCCATATGGAAAAGCAGATTTTCTTCTTTACATAAGTTTGATAGCTGCTGAAGCTCTTCAAGGCTATAAACTGATCCTATTTCTGTAGGTTGAGTAATCGATAAGAGGCGAGGACTCGTGGAGTGTTTCCCAAAGGCTTTTTCTGTTTTTATTTTCTTAACTATAGCTTCAGGGGTGAGTTTTCCATTGACGTGGGGTATTAATAAAAGTTTACATCCAACAATAGATTCAGCTGCGCCAGATTCTTGGTATTGAATATGGGCAATATCTGTACAGATAACAGATTCGTATCTTTTACAAGCGAGCTTAAGAGCTAAAACATTAGCTCCAGTTCCTGTTGGAACTGGGAAGACCCTACAGGGACTCTTAAAAGCTTTTTGGATTAATTTTTGCGCTTCTTCTGTCAAAGGATCTGATCCGTAAGAGGGGGCAAAGCCTTCGTTAGCTGCTACAATAGCTTCTAAAACTAAAGGGTGAGCTGGAGTCCAATTATCGCTAGCTAGACAGATTTTTTCTTGCATGAAGGATTCCTATTTGAGGCTTTTAATTTAATGATCGTTTCAAGCTTAAAAGTTTCTGGAAATACTCTCAAGTACATCCATTATTTTAATAAAACGACTAGACAAAGCTTTATTTCCCTCGTATAATTTAGCCAACTTACTTAGAGAGAATTATGCAAAAAAATGAAAGATTTTTTAATACGGTTGGGGCGATTAACCCGAAAGATCATTATTTTATTCCCCATAGACTTGATTGGAATCAGTTAACTGATTTTATCAAAAAAAAATACTATTTTGTTCTTCATGCTCCCAGGCAAAGTGGAAAAACAACTGCGATCATTGAATTTGTAAAGCATCTAAATCAAGAAGGGACCTATAAAGCTATTTATGTATCGACAGAATCCTCGCATTGCTTTATTCAAAACACTAAAGAGACTGAAAAAGCGATTTTAGGACAGTTTTATCATCAAATTTCTATTTTTTTGCCTCGAGAAAAAAAGGCTCTTCAATATCTTAAAGAGATTTTGGATAAACAGGTACCCAGTGAAAACGAAGTATATAATTTTTTACGTTTTTGGGCTGAACACAGTAAAAATCCTTTGATTTTATTTTTAGATGAATTTGATGGACTTATAGGAGATTCGTTAATAACTTTACTCAAGCAATTTCGTACGGGCTACACCAACCTGAGGTGGTTGGGTTATCCTGAACAGGAATTGGCGAAATTATTGTGGTAGTTTTACCTTGTTTTCGCTCTTTTTTAAAGCTTTCTCATTTTATCTAGGATGTTGTTAGCAGCCTGATACTGCTCATCAGCATGTAATAAACTAGCATTTCCTTACAAGAAAAAAATAAATAAAATAAAAAGCTCTTAAGAGAAGGACGGAGTCCCTTTCCCCTCTTTTTTTATTTATATAGCGAAGCATCCTGGTCGAATAAAGGAGAAGGGCGCAGCCTGCACTCCT
>CANNLR010000173.1 GCA_947505635.1 Chlamydiota bacterium | reverse complement strand
CTGCCACGTGAAAAAGCTCGCAACCAACGCTTAAGCCGGCAATGGCACAATTGCCTAACTTTGAATTATAACCTTGAACCGCGGGATTCCATGGAGGAGAGGGTGCAACGATATTCGCAGATTCGGAAAATGAGATGCCTGAATCAAGTTTAATATAAAAAGAATAATCCTTATTCTCGGAGTAACATTTGACGGCACTTAAAGCCGTGATTCCCAGTAAAGAAAATGTAGTTAAAAAGTGCTTCATAAATCTCCTTTAGTAAATCGTTCCGGTTCTTACAAATTGAAAATAAACTTTTTCATCATCTGATGAAACAATCAAGTTAAAGGTTTGTCCATAAAAAGGATCAACACCAATCTTAGTCGTTTGTACCACTATGCATTCAGTAACCATAGAGTTTATAATAGAATCTAGTTCTAAGTTGGCTAGTTTTGATGGCGTGAACCAGGTTACTACTAGCCCACCAACAGCGGATAAAGAATTGGATATATCTGTAAAAATCCCATCTTCATTTTCCATATTTAAAAAAGAGGCAGAACATGTTCCAACCTTCACATTATTTGCATCATAAATGGGGGCTCTTCCTGCGAGATAACTCGAGTTAGTTGTTAAACTATCTCCTGATACATTAGATGTTGGTATTTGAATAAAGCTATCTGCAAAATCAAAAATAGATAGATAATATGTGACTGTTGTCGGCTCCGTGTGACTGACTCCATGCAAAGAGTTCGAATAACAAAAAAAACCCATAAATAAAAATAAAAAAAATGCTGTGCAACTGTTTTTAATGGAGTTGAGCAGCCTTAAACCAGCACCTTGTTTGATCAACATCATAACCTCCTATTTGAATTTAGTTATAGTAGTTCAAGTTTAAATTGATAGCACGACTTTCTCTCGAAGATCCATTGAATAAGGTTTTGCCACCTTTTGCTCCATATAAAGAGCAAAAAATTTTACAAAGAGATCAAAATCTTGTCGCTGCAATTATTAAAAATTCGATTCCTCCAATACGATCTGCTGATGTTTGGAGCGATTAAGGCTTCAGCCGATCTTCATGTATATTCAAAAGGATGTGTATAGATGTTCCATAAGGAGTGATCGGTTCCATCTAGAAATTGTTGCCACATGGACATTTTAGATCCGGAAGATCCAGTGTAGTCTAATCTCCAGAGCTCGAGGGCATCGGTCCCTGGATTCACAATAAAGCCAAAATAATAGCTTGACCAGTTTGTGTCTGCAAAGATCATGGGAGTTGGAGGAGCAAATCCATGCCTTGCAGCTTTTTTTTCTATATGTTGATGAAGATCAAAAGAAAAAGTGTAGGTGTCTTGCGTTAGCATGTAAAAGGCTTTAGCCAAATTTTTAAGAGTCTTAGCACTCATTATAAGACAGGGAGTGTCTGAAAAAGAATCTAAAAGTTCAGTGAGCTTTGTATAATCAAGATCTTGTAATAAAGTATAAAGAGCACTTTTCCATTCTGTTCCAGGGATTAGAGGAAGTCTTTCATAAAGAAAACTATCTATCCAATCAGCGGGAAGAATCTTAACTAGAGCATTTCGGAAATCAGGGATGCTTATTCCATCAGAAGAGATGTTTTCTTTAAGCCTATTTACTAGAGTAGGAGGAATCTGTTTTTCTATCTCTTCTAGTAAAAAAGATTGCATAGCAGGGGAGAGGGTTTGCAAATGATAAAAATTCTTTCTTGGATTGATGATTTGATCTCTAACCCAAGAATAGGTGAAAAGATCTTCTTGCCACCCTTCTTGAAGGAGTTCAAAGCCAGGGTAAAGGGTGAAGGCGTGAGTAGGAGAGGAGATGAGGATTCCCTTATTATGAGATATAGAAGATTCTTGGACGGCCATGGGCATAGTCTTTAAGGCATTCAAGATGAAAACCAAAAGATTGGTTTCATTTTCTATCCAAAAGGCCTCTTTAGTAAGTGGGGTTTCTCTTTTATAATACGTTTGGAGAAGTGTCATCATAGAGCCACCAGAGGTGTAGGCCCAGGGCTTTTTTTTAGCTTTTTCTAGATCTTGTGTTAAAGATTCTTTATGCGCTTTAGCTATACGTACAAAGGCTGTTTCTAAGAATCTTTCAGATCTTACATGGGAAATAAGAGCTGTTGTGATATCAGAAATGAGTTTATTGTGTTCATCCCAGGGGCATTCGTCTGCAATAGCCGGTTCGACACTTAAGAAAAATTCAGCAAGGGATTCTGTATATTCTTGACCCGTATAAATTAAACTCCATAAAGAAGCATTACTTCGACCATGCTTATAGACTAATCGAAAGCCGGCTGGGCTATCTTCATAAAGCCCTATTTTTACATCGGTCATGTCAGCATCATAAATCTCTTGAAAGTACTCTTGGAATTTAAGACTATATTGTTTAATTAAAGAGGGAAGTAAGGAGGAAAGGTTGGAAGCTTCTTTATGAGCTCTATCTCTTATATCTAAGCAAGTTCGCATGTGATGGAGCCTGCTGTCGAATTCTACTTTCAGTCTTCTAATTTCAGATTCTGTAGAAGCCCGTTTTAATAAAGATTCTGTAGCTCGCAAGGCATCGAAGGCAACTTCATACTCAGCTTGATACTCATGCACTTTCTGCTGACTTGTTTCGAATTGATTTTGTAAGCAAGCATAAATGACTTCTCCTATTCCCCCGGGTTCTTCGGGATGCAATCCTAAGCTGAAATAAAGGTTCCATTGGGTGAAGTCTGTCTTTCCTTCTGCAAAAGAAGCTAGGGTAAATTCCCATGTTTTTAAAAGGGGGTGGTCCACAAGAGCTTTAAAGGCAGCTTGTGCTTTTTTTTCTTTTTCTAGAAAATTAGGTACGGCCTGCATCTTTTCTATAGGTAAATGGCCGCTTAAAGATCCTCCAAAGCCTTGATTCCTAACCAAGGTAGATTCGATCTTTTTATAAGAGAGTAGATCTTCTTCTTTAAGGGAGAAATGGGTTAGAAGAGTTGTATGAAGCAGGTCTTTTACGGACATTTTTGTTGTTTGATGGGCAATTAGTTGCTTTATTTTATTTATTTTCTCGTTGAGATCCCATTCTTTCAAGATCAGTCCCGCGGCTTCAAAAGCAGCTATGAGTCCTGGAGATTGCTCTACAGGGCTATTTTTATTACTAAAGTCAATGGTTCTATGTAAATCACCAGCGCCGCAGCTAGGGCTTAAAGGGACTGAGTAGACAACCCCTGCAAAAGTTTTTGTTAGTTTTCCGGTCATCAAAGCTTCATGAAGATCAAAGAGCAAGTGTTTAGTCTGTTCGGATTGGATTAAAATAGCGGGGGCTGTTGCAAAACAAGAGCCTACATTTTGTCTAAGATAGCTAAGGCAAGCTGATAAAATAGCCTTGCGGATGTGTGTTGTTGTTAAAACTTCATCTTTAAAAAGACCTAAAGAGGCTCTTACTTTTTCTTCTGCTACTTTATGGCAGAGCGGGGCCTGAAATTTTTTAAGAAAAAGGAGTAAACT
>CANNLR010000172.1 GCA_947505635.1 Chlamydiota bacterium | reverse complement strand
CGGGAGCAAAGCTTGGGGTAAGAACAAAATACTTTCCCAAGAAGATATCGCCGGCTATTCCTCCATAAATATATAAGGTGGCTTTTTCTGTTCCCATGATGCCAACAAGAGGGCGTAGATAGGTCCACTTTTTTAAAAAAGAACGATATTCTAATTGTAAAAGGACGTGGTGAGGATCGTGGATGATATCATAGACGCCAAGGCCCACATTGAGTAAGTTAGTCGGCGGTTTTTTTTCTTCCGAATGGAGGAAAGGAACGGAGCTAAGAAACATTAGAAGTGAAAGAAGGTAATACATAAGTCCTCAGTAAAAAATTCTTTTTGTACTCATCTTGCGTAAAAAAAGCAAGAAACTATTTTTCTTGCTCGAACAAAAATCGATACTCTGAGTAATATGCATTTTATCTATATCTAGTTAGGAAAAAATGTATGCTTTTTTTTAGGCAAAAAGCAGGAATAAAAGGAATAAATATCTTTTGTTTGTTTCTTTTACTTTTAGTCTGTAGCTGCTCCAATATGCCATACAGAGGAAAAGATGTTTTAGGAGCTGATGAATTTGTCATGGACTCTTATAAGATCAAAGAGGGTAAATTCTGTTTATTGCAACTAATGGATGGGAAGGATTTTGAACCTCTTTCTGCAGAGCTATTGGAACCCTATGCAGATGTTGTACATGATGGCGATGTGTTGCATATTGTTGTTTTTCATCCAACGAGAGCTGATCTTGTAGCATCTTTTGCTTCTTTAAATCAAACGATAGGGTTTCTTGTTCAAAATGGGAAAGTAGTTTTACCGGATCTAGATTCTGTGTTCATTCAAGATCTAACATTAGAAGAAGCTCGAATCAAAATTCAAGGTGAGTATCAACAGCATATTAAAGATGTGCAAGTGTTTTTGTCTTTTCAAAATAGAATTGAAAGAAAAGTAGAGCTCGCAGGCCTTGTACAGACTTCAACAATTGCGGTAGATGGAAGGATTCGTCTTTTTGAGACATTAGCTTTGGCTAAGGTTCCTCCTCAAGCAAACTTATTTAAAAGTTACCTAGTTCGAGAAGCAGGGATGGTTCCTGTTGATTTCTATAAGTTGCTTAAAGAAGGGGATATGACGCAAAACGTTGTGATGCGGGGCGGAGATAAAGTTTATATAGCAGATGCAAGCGATTCTTCTATCATGGTTTTAGGTGAGGTAGGAAGAGAGTGCTTAGTCAATGTTCCAAATGGTTTTGTGACCCTACGTAAAGCTCTTGCAGAAGCGGGCGGGATCCCCTATACGGGAGATAAGTCCTATATTCAAGTTATTCGAGGAAATATCTTATACCCTAAAATTTATACTCTTAACTGGCAGCACGTTATTCACCTTCCTAATGATAGCATGCTTTTAATGCCTGGGGATATCGTTTATGTAGCAGCAAAGCCTTTGACGGAATGGAATCGCTTTGTCACTCAAATTTTGCCAACCCTTATTGGTTTGGATTTATTATCTAGAGGGGTGAAATCTATAGGGGTTAATGTCCCGTAATGTAAGAGGAGTCTATGGAAAAAGAATGGTTTATGACAAAAAAAGATGTAGTGCGGATTTTTTCTCGCAATAGAAAACGATATCTACGTCTTTTTGTGTGGGCAAGTTGTATTGTTCTTTTTTTTCGTTTGATAGATCCTCCCCATTATACAGCTAATGCTACCTTTCGGTTTTCAGCTCAAGGACAAGAACAGTCTGATTTACTGCGCTCTTTTTTGCAAAATAATAGGATGTCTGGAGGGAAGGAGGGGGGGACTCAAGCAGTTTTAGAGTCCAGGACTCTTTTGAGGTTAGTCACAGAGGAGTTAGGTCTTCTTTTGGAAGGACCTAAACCTTTTTTATTTATCCGGTGGATGAAGAGTGCTAAAGATAGGATTTTTGCAGAATGTGGATGGATGATCCCCGATAGAAGAATGTTTATTTTCTCAGATGTACATCTTTTTTCAGAAAGCCCTTCCGACTTTTTTCTCCGATTTACAGAGGGCGATGATTTTGAGGTTTATGATCTTAATAAAAACCAAATGGCTTTAGGGACCATTGGATCTCCTGTAAAGTGTGAACAGGGCAGATTCACTCTTATGCAAGCAAATTCCATTCGTAAGGGGTCTTTATATAAGATTCAAGCGCATCCTTGGGTTGCTGTTGTAAAAAGTATTCGCTCACAGCTAAAGGTAAAGTTAAATAAGGCAGAGAAAAGTATCTTTACTCTAGGTTTTTCTCATTCTAGTTCAGAGGTAGCTTCTTCTTTTCTAAACCGTTTGATGAACGCCTATAGAGGGCATTTAAAACAAGAAAATGAAGAGATGGCCTCTATCCAAATGCAATACTTAGAAAAAAGACAATCAGAGTTAATGCAAAAATATGAAAGGTCTTTAGATACCCATGCAGCCTTTTTGCATCAAGGGTTGAAGGAAACAGGGTTTATTCATCTTAAGCAAGAAAAAGACTTTTTAGAAAGACCTAGTGAAGAGTGTCTAGCAAGATTGCACGATGTTGATCTAAAGCTTTCTCGTTTGCAAAAGAATGCTCCGTCATTAGGGGATGGATATGCGCAAACGGTAGCTTTAGGAGACAGTAGATTTTTATCTACTGAAAAAAACTCAGAAGTACAAGGGGTCACGCCAGAAGTTGTAGAAAGGCTTTGTGTGGAATACAACCAGCAATGGGATTTGCTCCGTATGAATATAGAGCAACTTTCTAAATTTCAAAAACAAATCTTTAAGCCGAATTTTGAGATTACTTCTTTAAGTGGAGCTTTAACAGACTCCATTAGTCAAGAGATACTTCAAAAAGCAGGGCGCGTTGCTTTAGATTTACAAGATGTAGACAATCATAGCGATAAAGATAAAGAACGAATGCAAAATAGTCTGGACGGACAAAAAAGATTTTTATCTCAGCATCTTATCCAACTACTAGAAACCCAAAAATTAAAAGCTAGCTTACTAAAAGAAAAGATTTCTTCTTTACAAAGCACCTCTTTTCATCTTTTAGGTGTTGAAAAAGATTTGATTATACATCAACTAGCTTCTTTACAACACAAGATGGCAACATTGCCTGAAAAGTGGAAAAGAGAAAATCAACTTACAATGCAAAGAGATTTGAGTTTGGGGATGCTAGAAGGGCTTGCTCAATTAACGGAATCTAAAAATGTGCATCATCAGCTTTTTTATGTAGAGTCTAAGCCTGTTGATCTAGCGTATACGCCTCTTAAAGCTACGAGGAGTTTCATTGTACTTCAAGGGATTTTGGCTGGAGTGATTCTTTGCTTTTTTATGGGGATGAGAGATTGTATGCGATGGCTATCTCAAGGTCTTGCGATCACAGAAGATTCTGCTGCTAGGCTAGGCATTGCTTTTTGTGGATTCTTACCGTTATTTTTTAGAGATCTTTTAGGTGGGGAGAATAAAGAAACTTTGCGTAAAGTGTCAGCTTTTATTTCTTCTCAAAAGCGTGAAGGCAGGGGAGTTTGTATATCGATCCTATCTTCTTCTGTGGCTTTTTGTCCTAACATAGCTTCTTTACTTTATCTACAAGGGCTAAAAGTTTTGATGATAGAGT
>CANNLR010000171.1 GCA_947505635.1 Chlamydiota bacterium | reverse complement strand
CTTCTTCGTTAAGAAGAGGACACGGCTACTTTATTCTGGCTAGATCAGAATATGTAATGCGAGCTTTTTATAAAAGCTCTAAAAAGGAAATAGAAAGGAGTTTGATTTCAGGTTTTTGCGAATTTACAGAAAATTGCTTGCTTTATCTAAAAAATCAGGTTTTGAACCTATGTCCAAACCGGTTTATAGGACCGACAACTCAAACTATACCATTTATGTAAAAAAATTAGAAATTCAAGGAAAGCCTACAGAGTATGCCATCCTTTATGGAGGAGACAGCGATTCTAAGGGAAATGCATATAAAGAATTCTTCTCAATAAGCACCGTAGAACCCACAAAAGAGAACTATAAGCAAATCATAGAAGCCACCTGGGCAAGAACTAAAGAACAGGAACCTCCAGCAACCTGGCTTACAAGCCGAAACTCAAGCAGATGAGCTTGAGGTAAAACAAAGACTTCCTATGCCAAGAGAAAAATACGTAAAACAAAAAATCCTTGGCTTAATTCACGACCTAGAAGAAAATCACAAAAAAATTCTTGATTCTATGACCCAAGCTCGAAAAACCCTTTTAGTGGATCTAAAAAACCTGCCTGATATAGAAAAAGAACATCATGCCAAAGAGCTTCTTATCGCTATGGACAAACTTAGCCACAACATTGAAATAGAGCAAATAACAGCTGCTACATCTTGGCAAAAGTTCCTAGGCCTCAGCAATGAAACTCTTATTTGGATCTATAAGCTTGGATTTCAATTTTTCGAAAATAAAAACAACGAAGAAGCTTTTCCTCTTTTTCTTATGCTTACTTTACTAAATCCCTTTGTAGCCGACTACTGGATTGCTTTAGGATTTGTACAAAAGGGACTTTCTTTAGAAGTCGTTGCCCTAGATTCTTTTTCCTTAGCGGCTCTCCTCAACCCCGACAACCCAACTCCTAGATACCAAAATGCAGAGATCCATCTTCACTTAGGACAATTTGATAAAGCTCTATTAGAACTAGAATCCCTAGCAGAAATCATAGAAAAGCAAAAATTGGACTCTTTAAAACCGGAATTTGAGCTCTTATTCAATAAAGCACAAAATAAACAAACTTTCTAAAGGAGCTTTTTTTATGAGTGGATCTAATCCTATTTCTAACTACCAACAAAGCCCTGTTGCACAAGGACATATTGTAAGTGTTCAACCCACCTCAACTACATCACAAGGTCAACATAACGTTCATGGTCTACCATCAACTCCATCAACTCCAACAATACCCACAGATTCAGATATACAAAGTCTTCTCTCAAAAGTGAAAACAACCTCAGACTTTCGCTCTAAACCTGATTCAGTGCTTTTACATCGAGTCATTG
Organism: Chlamydiota bacterium; assembly: GCA_947505635.1. Lineage (GTDB taxonomy): Bacteria > Chlamydiota > Chlamydiia > Chlamydiales > Rhabdochlamydiaceae > CAIJXB01. Next base: position 2,232 of record CANNLR010000171.1, on the reverse strand, counting down.
GCTGTACAATCCTTGGGGCTCTGTGTGGAGGTGTTCCTGCCGTTATAGGATTTCTTCTTGGCGGTGCTTGGGGCCTATGGGCTCGAAGCAGTAAAGGAGCAGAAGTCGTTGCAAACACTGCATTTAAAAATACCAGCGCACTGATAGAAGAATCTTTTGACGGGCCAAATTATACCCCCGTGTCCATAATAGAACAATCGAATGGCAACTTCCTATCAAGCCCTGACATGCCAAATATAACAACAAAGCCTCCAATAACAAACATTGAAACATCGGGTAATATGATAAAATTCACTATTGCCTCCGGACTACTTGGGGGAGGAAAAGAAATATGTGCCAAGCTCGATTCTGGGCAGAAGATAAATGTAAATAATTACAAAAAAGTTATGTTCTCTGCGATCGCAAAAGACGAAAGTATAAAGTTAGAGAAATTCAATGAGAAGTATACTCCTATCGATTCTCCAGCCTCAACTGACATCTACGCATGGGAATTCCCAGATTTAGGTATGATTTTAGATGCTTTAATGAGCTGCTAAAAGGCGTTAATTCCGATAATGTGGACGTAAAAAACAGCTTCTCCAATTCGTCCTTACTCTTCTAAAGGATCTTCCTTATAAAGAGCAGATAAAGCCTCTTCTACCTCTTGAGAAGAACTCACTTGTAAGATCTTTTGGGCTAATTTGAAAGTTTCAAGTAGTACGCAGCGCCTGACAGCTCTTTTTACAAGAGGAATATGACGAGGGGAACAAGAAAACTCACTAACCCCTAGTCCTAATAAGAGGGGGATAAAAAATGGATTAGAGGCAATCTCACCACAGAGGGTGACAGGCTTACCTTGCCTTTTAGCCTCTGTCACAACTATCTTAATCATTCTAATCACACTAGGATGGGCGGGATAGAAAAATTCGCTCATACTAGGATTGCTTCGATCTATGCCAAGGGTGTATTGGACTAAGTCATTTGAGCCTATCGAAAAGAAGTCTACTTCTTTAGCTATAACATCACAGAGCATAACAACAGAGGGAAGCTCAATCATACACCCTACAAGGAAGGGACGATCTGTAATAAGTCCTTGCTTAACTAAGTCTGCTTGCACTTCCTTAATTAATCGTTTCGCCTCTCTAATCTCTTGAATATCAGAAATCATAGGAAGTAAAATCTTTATAGACACACCTTTACAAGCTCTCATAATCGCACGTAGCTGCGTTCTGAAAATGGTCGGATGCCTTAACAAAAACCGAATACCACGACATCCTAAAACAGGATTAGCCTCTTTTTCATGTTCTAAAAACATGTCAGGGTTTTTATCTCCCCCTACATCAAATACACGCATGACAAGAGAAAGGCTTTGAGCCCCTGCTATCACCTCTGAATAGGTTTGAAACTGTTCTTCTTCTGATAAGAATACTGTATTTTTCCCTAAAAATAAGTACTCAGAGCGCAAAAGACCAATCCCCTCTGGCTTGTAGGCGTGAACTTCTTGTAAATCTGCTAAACTACCGATATTGGCATAAATATGAACTGGATAACCATCTATCGTCTCTGTAACAGGATGGATGTCTTGCTGGAGTAGCTTATAGGTTGTTCTAAGGCGTCTTTTCAGCTCTTGATACTTTTCTATAGTCTCTAAAGAAGGATGGATAATCACTTCTCCACTCTTGCCATCTACAATAATGGAAACAGAGCCTTGAAGCCCTAAAGACCCAAAGTCGATATTAGAGACATAAGGAATCCCCTTAGCTCTTGCAATTAACGCTGTATGAGAGCTTCCTCCTCCATGTAACGTCACAAAAGCTCCTATACGGGAGGCTTGAATAGCTGCTGTATGGGAAGGGACTAACTCTCTAGCAAAGACAATCGCATTTTGAGGAATCTCAGATACATCAATCTTATTTTTTTGCATTAGATGATCTAAGATACGTTTAGAAACGTCCAAAACATCTACAATTCTTTGTTGAAAAAAAGGATCTTTAATACGGGAGAACTTCTTCTCATACTCCCTTATAGCCTGACTGAAGATGGATTCTGCATTCTTTTTTACTAATCTGACACTTCCTTCTACATGTGTTGTAAAAAGGGGGTCTTCTAGCATCTGCATATGCGCTTCCATAATCTCTAGAGCTTCTCTTGTCCCTTCTTTTTCTAGACTAAATTTCAAAAAAAGCAGGTCTTCCCGACTGTTATGTAAAGCGCTGCGATATCTTGCAATCTCTTGCTCTACAAATTCCTCTT
>CANNLR010000170.1 GCA_947505635.1 Chlamydiota bacterium | reverse complement strand
GAGCTTTGTATTTTTTAGGTAAGGGAGACTAAGGTCTGTAATCGAGGTTGTAAATAAGGCATTCTCACTTAAGGCAAAAGGGGACTTATGTGTTAAAGCTTTGTAACCTTCTGGAGTTAACGTATATTCTATTGTAAAGGGCCCTGAATTTTTTGGGAAAAATAGCATATCTTCTTGCATGGCAATAGTTCCCTTTGCTTTTAAAGTAGGGGTCTCCGCCTGAATAGAAAGGGATTGTAAAGCTGGAATTTTTTCTAAATGTAAAGAAGAAGAGATCGTATCTCCTATCAAAGGAGTAAGATCTAAAGGCAAGGGGTAAAAGTCCTCTAACACAGCTAAAGAAAGATTATTAATGGTTAGATCCATCGTAAGGAAAGAAAAGGCCTTTTCTGTTAAAATCTTTTGCAAAGATAAAGATCCTTTGAGACTGTTTTTCAAAGAAGAAGAGGCAACATCTAAACTAAATGAAAAATCAAGCACCTCTTTAAGTCCTGAAAAGTTGATATCGGAGCTTATATTTTGCAAAGTAAGTTCTTTACCCTTTTGCTTATTTTGTAAGTGTAAAGAAGTTGATTCTAGATGAGATTGGATTTTTGCTTTTTTTAGATCGCCCTCTAAAGAAATAGTTGTTGGGTTACAGGTGAGCGTAACCTTAGCTTCTTCTAAAAGAGAAAAAGGTATTTTCTCTAAGAAAAAATCTTGTTTCAAAAGGGTATACTCTATTTTAAGAGGAGATGTTAAAATGAGTTTTTGTCCTTCAAGACTTAAGTCTGAATCAAGACGAAAAAGAGAATTTCTTGCTTCTAAATGTATATCGGCAAAAGTGTCTATTTTTGTGGAGATTGTTAAAGAGGGGAGGGTGTAGTTTTGTAAAGTAAACAGACGATCGAAAAAAAGATTCGGAAGAGAAAGGGTGACTTCTAAAAAAACATCTTTAGCTAGAGAGGCTTTAGAAATCTCCATTGTCGCTGTTGCCGATTCTTTTAACAAAATGGCATCTTTTCCCGCTAATAAATCAACTACAGAAGGTGTTATCTGATACGCAAATATTACAGGCTTAAGAAGAGTAAGCTCCTTATCTTTCCATTCTAAACTCGTATCCGCTAAAGAAAACAAGGGAGACACTAGTTGCAAAGAAAGATTAGCTACATCAAAGCTCCCTTCTACTAGACAAGTGCCTTGTATCCAGGACCCAATAAAAAGTGACGGAGTAAAAGAAAAAAAACTGTCGATGAGTGAAGTTGGGACTTTTTGCGTTGTTAAAGTTGCCTTAATAGAGGGCTTTTCACTTAAAGGAGTCAGTAAAGTAGCTACTAGATCTATTTGAGAAAGAGCTTTTTTTGCTTGTACTTCGATATTGACTTCTAGGTTAACTTTTTCTTGTAGCTGTAAAGACGAAATCTTCCCCTTTAAAGCAGCTTGTATTTTTGAAGTCATAGGATAAGAGTCAGAAGAAAAAGAAGTAGAAAAAGCAACTTTTCCTAAATCAACTCCTTCTTCTTGCATCGGGAAATGTAGGGTGTCTATTATAAAATGAAGAGTGAGCGGGGAGATTGTAGCTACTAACGGAAAGTCAGGGAAAAGGGAAGAGGCTTTTTTGTTTCCTTCAGGAGTTAATCTTACATCTAGAAAAGCCGGCGATATAAGATCTGCTGTATCTTCTTTAGAGCTCGCCTGTAAACTAGTTTTCACATTTTGGGATTGTAGATTAAGGTTTGTTGCAAATAGTTTCCCTAAGCTCGTGATAGAGCAGTCCATATCTAAGGTAGGTCCTATCATATCTACTAAAACATCTTTATATTTTGGATACAAAAGTCCTACTATCTGATCGGCCCCTTTTAAAGGGAAGTTAGCAGAAGCTGCTTGAAGAGTCAGTTCTTGATTGAGAGATCCTGTAATACGAAGGTATCCTTTTGTATCTCCTAATAGGGTGTCTATCTGTACCAAAATAGCAGAGACTTTATCCTCTACATTTAGATCTACCTCTATAGGAGAAAAAATAAGCTCTTCTTGACTTGGGATCTTCACCTCTAACGATCCTTGCTTAAGGGTAAGACGACCTTTAAATCCATGAAAACCTTTATGAATAGATTCTATGGAACCTATTTCAGGCATAAAAGAAGCTGCCTTCGGTGCTTTTTCTATGAAAGAGGGAGTTATATAGTCAGCTGTAACAATAAATTCTGGTTTTATGATCATCACAGAATTGAGGTCTTTTGTAAAAAAAAGCATTTTCAAAAGACTTGTCGCTAGTGAAATCTCTTGGCATCTAAGCTCTATCCCTTTTTTTGTGTCATCATAATGAAGACCTTCTATTTTTTGAGATCCTAACCAGCTTAAAGAGAGATCTTTTATCTTTACTTTTCCTGGAGAGAAACGATTTATAAGAGCAAGGGATCCATTTTTACCCACTTCAGTAGATATAATCGCCGGCAGAAAAATAAAAAAAAGAACAAAGGAAGCTGCTGTTATAGGAAGAAAGATGCTACGAGATTTTTGTTTCATAAAAGTACCTGTCAGGGGGATTTTTTAAGCCACAGTTGATATAAACTAAGAGCTGAAAGAGTTTTACTATCTAAAAAGGCCCCTTCAGAAGCCAAAGTAAGAGCTTCTTCTAAAGAAAGAGCGAAAAGATCAATATAATCTGAATCATCAGCCCAAAGAATGCTAGGGAAAAGATCTTTAGCCAAAAAAAGATGGATGTATTCATCACAAAACCCTGGCGCGGTATAAAACCCTCCTAAAGAGATCATTGTATTAGCTCGAAAGCCAATCTCTTCTTGAAGCTCTCTATCTGCGCACTCTAAGGGGATCTCACCAACCTCTAAGGTCCCAGCTGGGATCTCTATTAAGATCTTTTGTGCAGCACGTCTCCATTGCTTAATGAATAAAATATGACCATTTTCATCTACGGGGATGATAGCAACAGCTCCAGGGTGCTTTACTAAGTCTCTAACAGCAGTGGTTCCATCTTCAAAATGCAAAGTCTCTTTATAAGCTGAGATGATCTTACCCTGATAGATTAAAGAAAGCTCTTTTTTTGCACCTTCTTCTTGAACTCGTTGCTTTTCTGATTTTTCAGCCATGGATCATCCTCTTTTTTGCACAGTATAGGTTTTGAGGGTTATTTGTAAAGAAGAGTTAAGATGTAGATGCAAAAACTGCTTTCACTGCTTCTGCTGTTGGCCTTTTATCAGGATCTGGATTTACCATAGATAAAATGCACTTATATTGTAATTCTGTGAAAACACAATCGCTAGGCCTTGGCTCATCAAACGCTTTTGTTGGGGTTGGTAATTTTATTGCACTTTCAGGTAGGTTATAAGGAGATTTGGTTTTATACTCCGGCGTCATTTTCAAAAAGGTTATCCCCAAAGAAAAGATATCTGTCTGTTTTCTCTTTTTAAGATATTCGGCTTCTAAATTTTCTAATTCAGAAATTTTCTCTTCCTTAGGATTCGTTTTTTTTAATTTATTAAAATCATTTGCTATCGTACTGCAAGAGTCATCTTCCTTTTTCATACAGTACTCAGGCTTACAGTCAAAACCTCTAGGCAACTTTTCTGATTTTTTAATTCGATGAGCCCCATCCCAATCGATCAAGTAAGCTTTTCCCTCGTCGCAAACAATATTT
>CANNLR010000169.1 GCA_947505635.1 Chlamydiota bacterium | reverse complement strand
TACTGCTGAATGATCTTCTCTTGCCATTGAATTTTTTGCTGCAGAGAGTCAAGTTGTCTTGTTAATCTGCCTATTATTGAGTTTGGATTTTCTTTTATATCAGGCTTTTCAAGGGGAGGAACAATTCCTCCAAGATCTAATATCTTTTTAGCTAACTCTGAGATTGTTTCGTTATTTTGAGCTTCTTTTTGTGAAGCATCATTAATCTTCGCTGTAGTCTCTGCGATTAGTTTATACTTAGCTATTTCTGCAGGTGTGAAATCTGCGGTTGCCATATTTTCCTCCTTATTTATAATTAGATATATAATATATCGAATAAAATAATAAATTAAAAGTTAATTTATGTAATTATTGTTTTTTTTGTGTTTTATTTTAGTAATTAATATAAAATATAACATTTATTATTATATAGAAGGTCGGGCCTGCGAGGGATTGCCCTCAGGAGAATTTAAGTTCTAAAAAAATTATTTGATGAAAAAGTTGTCTAAAAATGACTAATAAGAAGAAATATTTAGGAAATATGCCTTGTTGTTTATTTTTTTTTTTTTGATAAAATTGTTGTTTAAATTAAGTTTATTTTCATTATGTTAAAAACATGGAGTTTTTTATGAGTTTGAATGTTAATAGTTCTAATAGTGGAATTGTATGGCCATTAATCTCGGTGGGAGTTATGGGAGTTGCAGGTTATTACGGGATGCAGTGGGCAAAAAGACTTAACACGACAGAGCATCGGAGCCTGGTGTTGCTTGACAGAACGACGCATGCTGATGGTACTGTGACACACAAGCCACCCATACTCACAGTAACGAAAAGCACGACAATTGATCCAAGAGTTGCTAACACCATTGGAGCCGTTGCTGGAGCTATTTGGGGAGCTGTGATGGTTTATTGTGTGCGTGAGTCGATTGCTCAGATTTCTCGTTAGTGTTGATCTACTATATGATAAGGTAGTCTGATCTAGGCTACCTTATCATACTATCAGTTAAGACTAAGGTCTTCTGGAATCATAGATAGAGTGGCGTATTTGCCTCCCATTTGACGAAGGATGGATTGCCAAAGCTTTTCGGGAGGGATGGTAAAGACATGCTCGCTAGAGGCAGGGTGTAAAAACCATTGTCCTGCTAGAAATTCTTTTTCTAGTAAGGCCGGTCCCCAGGCGCAGTATCCAAAACATAGCCTAATAGGGGATCCGTTAGGATCTTCTATAGAGCGTTGTAAAAACTCCAGATCTCCTCCAAGGAACACATCATCACAAAGCTTTAAAGTCTGCTCGTTAAGGGTGTTATTGGAGTGTAGGAGCATCATTTGATTGGGATGAGAAGCTCCTCCGGCTCTTATGGAAACGTTTGGATTAGAAAGACTTTGTATGTTGATAATCTCTTCAGGTAGCTCTACATCTAAGGGTTTATTTAGGATCAATCCAAAAGATCCTGTCATATTGTGCTCGCAAAGGAGAATAATACTTCTAAAATAGAGTCCAGCCTCAATATCGGGACTTGCTATGAGCAAAGTCCCTTTTGTAATGCGAGAATAGGGGATAGTATTCATGGATTTTCTGCTTTGTATTGCATTTGCACGAGCTCTTCGTTATAGAGTCTTACATTCTTGGCTAAGGCATCCACTTCTCGTAAAAACTCTGCAAAGTCTTTAGAAAACTGACCGTTTTTGAAAATGACTTCCTTTTGAGGATTTTTTTCTGCCTTTTCAAGTAGTAGGGAAAGACGAGACATAGCAAGGTTTACATCTTGTACTTCTTGTTCAAAGTACTCTTTAAAAGAGGAAGGTGTGTCTAAGGAATTTAAAAGAGTAATTTGCTGTAATCGATCTCGTTGCCATGTTTTGTTGAGATGAAATAAAATGCCGTAATGGTTGATATCATTCATCATGGTATCAGCTTTTGTAAAAAGAGAGGTGACTTGCATATACATATCATCTTGTTCTATTAGCTTTCCTAACGTTCCTTTACCTGTAGCTATAGAGCTTGTTGTTTGGCTAACATTAGATGAGATGGTATTGAGGTTAGTGAAGAAATGGCCCTCTTGAAGCTCTTTAATAGAAGTTTGCATCCTTTGCATGGTTTGAGCAAATTCTGTAATGCCCTTTTCGGCCTCTTCGATAATTTGAGAATTATTTATTTTTTTGAGCGTTTTATCAGCCTCATCCATGGTTCCTGCAAAAGAGGTAACAGCTTGCGATAGAGAATCTCCATTTTTTCCTAGCCAGTCATGCAAGTAGTCAAAAGTTTTTCCCATAGAGTTTGCGAGATTAGAAAGTTGATAAATAGCTGCTTCTAAAGAATCGGCTGATTGCGCATAGATGGGCTCTTTTTTAACAGGACGAACGATAACGCCAGCTTTGGGGACTGAAGGGATGATCCCAATAGATTTTTCTCCCAATAGTCCTGATGTTTGGATCGTAACTTCATCTGTATTATATATGGTAACGCTGGAATCTACTTTGATGGTGAGCTGATAAAAGTAGATTCTTCCTAAAGAATCGGATGGTTGTTTTCTTGCGTCGTTAATTTCTTCAATGGCGACAACTTCTCCCACAGGTTTACCTGCAAACATGACCCTTGTTCCAATTCCAAGTCCATTGATATTAGAAAAGCGCACTTCATAGGTCTTTTTCTCATCCCCAACAGAAGGTTTAAGGAAAAGGATTAAGGCAATGGTGAAAGCGCAAGCCGCTAGCATCACAATCCCTACCATCATATTTTTTATTTGGTCACCCATTTGGCTTCTCCTTGAAAGAACGAGGATCTTTTGAAATAGTGTTATATAAGAATGTAATTAACGGATCGTCTATTTTAAGGAAAGCATCTGGTTCGGCAATATGCGCAATTTTTCCTTCTCTGATCAAAGCTAGACGATCTCCTACGTAAAGAGCAGAGAACATGTCATGTGTTACAACAATACTTGTAGCCTTTAACTCTTTTTGTGTTTTTACAATAAGTTCATTAATTTGCATAGCCATGATAGGATCTAATCCTGTAGTGGGCTCGTCGTAGAGCATTATAGAGGGTCTATAGATGATAGCTCGAGCTAAAGCAGCTCTTTTTCTCATTCCACCAGAAAGCTCTGAAGGCATTTTTTTTTCTGTTCCGGCAAGCCCAACCATTTCGAGTGCTTCAGCTACTTTTTCTGAGATTTCTTTTTTTGTGTAGCGGCGCTTATCAGGGTGACCGTGTTGAGTGAGGTGAAAGGCTGTGTTTTGTTCCACATTCATTGAATCAAAAAGAGCGCCTCCTTGAAAGAGCATTCCCATATTGAGAACAGCCTTATAAAGATCGGATTCTTTTAAAGAAGTAATGATTTTCCCATCGATTTCAACAGTTCCTTCATCAGGAGTGCAAAGTCCGATAATATGTTTTAGAAGAACACTTTTTCCAATACCTGATGGGCCTAAGATAACAAGAGTCTCCCCTGGTTTCACATCAAGACTTAGTCCCGCCATAACTTGTAGGGTATCAAATTTTTTCCAAAGATTGCGAATGCTAATCATAAAAACCGTCCTATTTCTCCACGAAGGATATTTAGGCAAATTGTAAGCAAGAAGTTTGATAATAAGATACAACAGTAAGTTGTTACAACACTATTAGTGGTAAATCGACCAACTCCAGCAGCGCCTCCGACGGTGTTCATTCCT
>CANNLR010000168.1 GCA_947505635.1 Chlamydiota bacterium | reverse complement strand
TCATTTGAAATGCATTAAGGAAAATAGGACGTTCCTATTTTCTTTTTAAATAAGGTTTTCGAATATAACGATAAAACTTCCTTTTTAAATGTTTATGAAATCTTTGTTCCTTTCTACTGGGGTCTGAGAGGTTTTGAAAAAAAACCTGGTATTGAAAACATCCTGAAAGAGTAGGTAGTTCTTGCATAAAAGCTCCTCAAGAATGTTATTTATGTCTTTACCTAACTACTACTCCTCTTAGAAATAATTTGTCAATAAGGTATTTTTAAATTCTCAAAACTCCTAGGAAAAATGGATTTTTTAGCATAACTACATTGCAATATCATATCTTTTTTGACAACGATTTAAACACTTTGTATAGTGTCTGAATAAAGAACTAACGATAAGGGAATCTCTATGGAATATCAGCCTAAAATATTAGCGTTTGCAGGAAGCTTGCGCAAGGAATCTTATAATAAAAAGCTTGTGAAAATTGCTGTGCGTGGAGCTGAAGAAGCAGGAGCTAAAGTGACTTACATTGATTTACGAGATTATCCACTACCCATTTATGATCAAGAAATTGAAGATAGTCAAGGTTTACCTGAAAATGCCCTCATCCTTAAAAAACTGATGCAGGACCATGATGGTTTTTTACTTGCTTCTCCGGAATATAACAGCTCCATGTCGGCAGCTTTTAAAAATATGATTGATTGGACATCTCGAAATGCAAGTTCGGATGAAGTGTTTTTATCTTGTTTCATTGATAAGGTTGTTGCCTTGATGAGTGCTTCTCAAGGAGCCTTGGGAGGAATAAGAGGACTTGTGCACGTTCGGTCTATGTTTTCTAATATTTTCAGCCTTGTGATGCCTAAGCAAAAGTGTATTGGAGGCGCCGGCGGAGCTTTTGATGAGCACGGTAATTTAAAAAGTACGGCAGATCAAAAAGATGTGATGAACATAGGTAAAAACTTAACAGAGTTTCTTGTAAAGCATAAGAGATAAGATCTTTATATCTTTTTTCGTAAGAGAGGTTTAGATCGTAGGTTCTCAAAATACAAATACAGGATGGGCGTTACGTATAGGGTTAAGAACTGAGAAAAAATCAGACCTCCTGCGATGACTAAGCCTAAGCCTCTTCGTGTCTCTGCTCCTGCGCCGATTCCTATTGCGATAGGAAGGGCGCCAAGAGCTGCTGCAACTGTTGTCATTGTGATGGGCCTGAACCTAATAAGGCAGGCTTCTTCTATAGCTACAAGAGGGCTTTTCCCTTCTTTTCTTTGCATTTCGACAGCATAGTCGACCATCATGATTCCATTTTTCTTAACGATTCCAATCAAGAGAAGAAAACCTACCATGCTATAGAGGGAAAGAGGTTCTTTACAGATAAGCAAAGTGAGGATACCACCTAGGCAAGCAAAGGGAAGAGCTGATAAAATGGTGAGCGGATGTATAAAACTTTCATAGAGAATAGCTAAAATAACATACATAGCAAGCAAAGCAAAAAGAAGTAGTGTGATCATATCTTTAGTTGACTCATCCATCATATTAGCAACACCTTCGAGCTTCCCATGGATAGAAGGGGGAAGGGTTTCTTCTGCTATTTTCTTAAGAAGGTCAAAAGACTCCTTTAATGGCTTAGTTTTGTCCACATCAAAAGAAAGGGTCACAGAGGGAAGAAGATCTATATGCTGAATGCCTTGAAGTCCTGTTGTTTCTTTCCAAGAGGCAACAGCCTTTAAGGGGACGGCATCTCCTGCAGGCGTTTTTAGATATAAGCTAGCAAGAGCATTTGCATTTTTTTGAAAATAAGAATCTAGTTCTAAAAAAACTTTATAACGTTCTGTGTTTTTTTCAATATGACCGACGGCCCCTCCTGTATAAGCTCCTTGGAGAATGGACTGTACTTCTTGACGAGAGAGTCCTAGTTTTTCAATAAGATCTTCTAGTAAGGTGATTTCAAGCTTTGGGACATCTGCTTGGATGTCTAAGGTAGGATTAATAAATAGAGGATTTAATAGCAATTTTTGCTTTAACTGTTCTGCTGCTAAGCAAAGCTCTTTATGGTTCATTCCTCGTAAGACAAACTGATAGGTGTTTTTAGAAAATCCACCCAGAGTGTTATCTATAAGCTGAATCCCTTTCATAAAGACTTGCACACCGGGGATTGCATTCATTTGGTCTTGCAGCTTTGTGATGATAGTAGATTGAGAAAGGCGTTTAGAAGAGGTTAGTTGAATGAGGTAACATTGATGACCTTTTAGATCTAACACGACAAAGCTTTCAACACCAGAATCTTGTTGTATGATTTTAATGAGTCTATCTTGGTAGGAATCTTTTTCTATTTTGGACATGTCGGCAGGAATTTGAACATAGCTCCAAATGAAACCACGATCTTCTTCTGGGAAAAGATTTATAGGCAGAAGCCTGAAGAGGATGGCAGAAAATAAAAGAGGGACACAAGCAAAAGCAATCGTACTTTTTTTGTGAGAAAGACACCATTTAAGGGAGCGTTTATAAAAAGATAGTAAGGGGGTCTTTAATTCAATGTGGTCTTTTTTTAAGGGGGATAAAAATTTTGCGGCTAGCATAGGAATGAGCGTTAAAGAAATGAAGCCTGAAATTAAAACAGAAGCAGCTAAAGTTACGCTAAATTCTCGAAATAGTCTTCCTGTTATGTTATTCATGAAAAGAAGAGGGATAAAAACAGCAACAAGAGATAGGGTCATTGAAACGACGGTAAACCCTACTTGCTTAGATCCTTCTAAGGCAGCTTGAAGAGGAGACATTCCCTTTTCTTTAAAACGAACAATATTTTCAAGGACAACGATAGCGTCATCAATGACAAATCCCATCGCAAGAGTTAGGGCTAGAATAGAGAGTAGGTCAAGGTTGAAATGTAAAAGTTTCATAAAAATAAAAGTGCCGATGAGGGAAAGGGGAAGGGCTGTACTTGCAATAAGGGTTTCTCTAACACTTCGTAAGCTTAAAAAGACAACACCAGAAACAAGGACTAAGCTGAGGATAAGGGACCATTCGATATCTAAAATAGCCTCTTTGATCCAAATTGCCTTATCAAACCACAAGGTTGCTTGCATAGAAGAAGGTAAGGCATCCCTCATTTCAGGAAGAAGCCTTGCAATCTCTTCTGAAATTTTGACAGCATTGGCCCCAGCTTGCTTTTGGACTCCAATGATGACAGCTAGTGTATTTTGGTCTTTTGTGACGTAGTGAAAAACTTCTTTAGATTCAGATCCATCGAGTACTGTTGCAATATCTTTTAAACGGACATGGGGTTTTATAAGAAGTTGAGAAAAGTCAGCTGCACTTTGTAGGGAGTCAGGGATTTCTAAAGAGAAGACACGCCCTGGCGTATCCAATTCGCCTAAAGGTAATTTTTTTGTTGCCCCAGCTATTACAGTTTTCACTTCATCAAAAGTAAGCCCTCTTGCTGCCATTAATTCGGGATTAAGAGAAATGCGGATGGCATAACGGGATCCGTGAATCTGGACCTGACTTACTCCAGGAATATGGCTTATTTTTTCTTTGATGCAAGAATTGGCATATTCGTGCAATTCGGCAAGAGAGGAGACTTTAGATGTGACAACAAGATATATAATCGCCCCTTGATTGGGGTTCATCTTATGATAAGAGGGACTTTCATCTAGTTTAAGGGGAAG
>CANNLR010000167.1 GCA_947505635.1 Chlamydiota bacterium | reverse complement strand
TTTTGAGAATCTCTCATACGAGATAATAGAGCAGAGGCATGCTCTAATATACTTAACTTACCATCTTTTTCCATCGTATAGACCTGGTGAGGATGAATTACATCACAAAGAGTTCTTAAGCTTTCACACTTTAAAACGATGAAGTCAACTTCAGAAAAAGAAGAAAGCATTAAGATAAAGTCCTCAATGGGCTCATTATCTTTAATATATACGATCAATTTTTTTTCTTTATCTTTATCAGCAAGTTTTCTAAGAGCCCTAAAAACCTCGTTAGTCATCCCCACTTGACTATCTAGTCCTAAAACTATGTATCTCTTCCCCTTTAATACCTGCTGTAGAGCGTAGAGGTGTTCTTCATCAAAGATCTTATTTTCTACGTCAAACTCTAATAGCCTTTCTGCTAAAGCCGCTAAGTCAATACGGGCGCATCCACTTCTTTCTATTGCAATCCCGGCTGCAATATTAGCAAGCTGCGCTGCATATTTTATATCTAACGAATTGGCAAGAGCTAAACTAATGGTTGCTAGTACAGTATCTCCAGCACCCGTCACATCCTTTACCTCTTTTGAGCGCACAGGGAAGTTTTGCGAAGAACCATTCCGATGAAAAATAGAAATTCCCGCTTCTGACTTTGTAATAAGAATAGACTCTACCTCACAAGTAGCAAAAATCTTCTCAGCCACTTGCTCTAAAGAAGCTGGAGGAGTTAAACGAGCTGCAGCATACGCTTCAGATAAGTTTGGCTTGATAATTGCCGCCCCATTGTAACGAGAAAAGTCATCTCCCTTTGGGTCAACAATAACAAGGACTTTACGTTCATTGGCCATTCGAATTACTTCTTTTAATAAGGAGCACGTAAGGAAGCCTTTGCCGTAATCGGAAATAGCTACAACTTGCACTTTATCTAAAAGAGCTGGAATATCTCGAAGCACTTCTGCTTCAAGATTATCGGGTAGAGGGGAAATTGTTTCAAAATCGACTCTTAATATCTGCTGAAGATCTGCTATTAAACGATTCTTAACAGGAGTTTTAAATCCCCTCTCATAAATTAGAGAATCGGTCTGTACCCCTTCCCTTTCTAAGCATTCTTTTAGTTCATCGCCTGCTATATCTTGCCCTATACGACCAACTACTGCTACTTTAGCGCCAAGAGCTATCAAATTTAAAGCCACATTTCCAGCGCCGCCAGCTAAGCTTTCTTCTTTTTCTACATGCAAAATAGATACAGGAGCTTCAGGAGACACTCTTTTTACTTTTCCTGTTGTGTATGTGTCTAACATAAAATCCCCAATGACAAGGACTCTAACAGGATTAAATCGACTAAGCATTCCAATAAGCTTTACCATCTTGCATCCTTTGCTAAATAGTTTTGTATATAATCAACTACCCCTTCTTTAACAGAATATTCACAAATAGAAGTAGTCTCTGTTTTTTTTCGAACTTTTATAAGTTTTGTCATCTCAGCGCAGGTATAATTTTGATACTGTTTTTTCAAATCTTCTGGCATAGGAATATATTCAATATTTAAAGGCTTTTTAAGCGCATAAAATACAGCCTCTGCTAAGGCATTCCAAGTTGTGGGATGACCTGATCCAATATTAAAAATCCCACCAAAGTCATTATCTAAAAATTCACAAGTGAGCTGCACAGCATCTTTTACGTAAATGAAATCCCGAGAGCTCTCCCCATCTTTAAATAAAGAAGGTTCCGAAGATTGAAAGAGTCGGAGCATCCCCGTATCGCGCACTAAAGGATACATTTTATATACCATAGAGGCCATATGAGCTTTATGATTTTCATTAGGACCAAACACATTAAAATACTTCAATCCTACTAGCTTATCTAACACTCCCTGTTTTTGAGCCCAAAGGTCAAATAAATGCTTAGAAAAACCATATAAATTTAAAGGAGTTAATTCTTGCAATACGGAGTGATCATCACTAAATCCCTTTTTCCCATCCCCATAAGTTGCGGCTGACGAGGCATAGATAAAGCGATGATTATTCTGGAGCGCATACTCTGCTAGACGGACCGTATAACGGTAGTTATTATCCATCAAAAAAGCCCCATTTTTCTCAAGAGTGTCTGAGCAGGCTCCTAAGTGAATGAACGCTCGAATTTCTTTTTCTCTTCCTTCTAAAAAAGAAAACAATTCAGAAGAAGGAATAATATCAAGAAATGTCTTTCCAAGTAAATTCTTCCACTTATCTGTCGTATCCAAATCGTCTACAAGAATAAGATGGGTATGACCGAGCTCATTTAATCTTTTTACCACACAAGATCCAATCATACCAGCAGCGCCTGTAACAATGATCAGAGGAGCTTCAAAGTTTCTACTTTTCATATACTTCCTTACCTAATGACATTATTCATACCAGCTTAAATGTTTTCTTTGAAGAGGTTTTACAGAAAAAATTTGTAATTCAGGAAATGCCTCTTGAAATTCAGGTAGCTGACATTGCATTTTTGATTCTAAACAAAAAAAGGCTGTACCACTTCCACACAATAAAACAGTATCAAATCCAAAAGAAAGCAAGGCTTTTTTAAGATTTTGTAAGGAAGGGTCTAATGAGAAAGCCGCTTCTTCTAAATCATTATATAACACTTCCCCTTCCCTGTGCTTTTCTGAGGAAGGTTTACAGTTTTGGTATACAGCTGCAGTAGAAAGCCCCCCCTTAGGTTTTACAATCCAAAATGGAGAAACTATACAGGGATTCGCATCTACTAACACCTCTCCCCTACCAGAGGCCCTTGCAGTCCCTGAAGAAAAGAAAAAAGGAACATCGGACCCGAGTTCTGCCCCCCAAGAAAATAGTACGTCTTGAGAAATAGATAGTCCTGTTAACTTCGCAAAAGCCCAAAGAGCTGTCGCTGCATTAGAACTCCCCCCCCCTAATCCTGCTTGCATAGGAATCTTTTTATCTAAGTGAATAGAAAAACAAAGAGAAGATCCTGTTTTTTTTCGGAAAAGAGCTAAGGCTTTATTTACAAGGTTAGTGTGATCTAAGAATAAAGAGGGCTCGGAACAAGTGAATTCATCTTTTGAAGATAAAGAAATTCTTAAGGTGTCGAAGAGATTGATCGCTTGATACAAAGAGGATATCTCATGGAATCCATCTTTTCTTCTATGAAGAACCCTAAAAAACACATTAATTTTAGCCGGAGACAAAAAAGAAAGCTGCTGAAATTCAGCAGCTTTTAAGCCAATATCGCGCATTACTGCTCAGTTTCTTCAGGCGCCTTATCTGCAACTACTGGACGCAGATTAGGTTGATCACTATTTACAGTTAATACAAAAGAGGTAGTTATTCCTTCTTTTAATTTAACTTGAATTGTGTGAGCTCCCATTGATTTAACTGGATGAGCTAAGACAATATTTTTCTTTTCTAGAATCACATTCTCTTGTCCAAGTAAATTAAGGATGTCAGCTACTGTGACAGATCCGTATAAATTGCCCTCTGGATCTACCTTCGCTACTATAGTCAATGTAAGGTTAGCAATACGAGCGACCAAACCTTCTGATTCTGTTCGATCAAGCTCTGCTTGCTTTTCTCTTTTTTCTACAAGCTGAGCTTTCATACGAAGAGCACGCTTATCAGCCGGAACTGCTTTAGCTTGGGGAATAAGGAAGTTTCTTGCGTAGCCAGGCTTGACGGTTACGATGTCTCCACAGCGTCCTAGACTTTCTACATCTTCAAGAAGCAATAATTGATTTTGCATTGTATAATTCTCCTTTCAGATTATTCTTCA
>CANNLR010000166.1 GCA_947505635.1 Chlamydiota bacterium | reverse complement strand
ATTCTGATTTTTTACAAAAAAATCAACAAGATAGCGGTTTTGAGAGATTCAATGGTAAAGTCATGGCTTACACTACAAAATTTCATAATGGTAGTGAGTATCGTATAAATGGAATTATGTTTGCCTACTTATTTAAAGGAGAAAAATCCTTTCATATGGATCCTTTAAAAAGAAACTCTTTTGAGAGTGCGACTCTTTATAATCCGGATAGCTACATAGATTTAAAGGTGAGATTTCCTTTAGGAAAAGAGAGTTTTGGTCAAATTTTCCTCTAAGAGAATTTTCATAGAATGATTTAACTCTAAAAGATCAGAAAAAAACAGGATCTCCATGTTAAAAATACATTATAGTACTCAGCGAAATCTAGAGAGCGATTATACCCCTATGGACAGTATTGCACTTGGTAAATTTGACAATAAAATTGTGGCTTGTGTCGGAGGAAAGCCTTGGACTCATAATCATTATGAAATAGCCGAGACTCGGTTTATGTATGTGCTAGCAAGTAGCCTAGATGTTTTTGTGCGGACTTCTCTTGAAGAGAGTACCATTTGTTCTAGTCCTAGTGGAGGATTCAAAATAAGGGGTCCATCGAGAGGAGAGTTGGCGCAGTTAGAGCAAAAAGTAAAAGAAGGAAAGGTTACTGCACAATTTGAAGAGCATAAATCTAAGATATTAGGGGTTATAACGGAGCAACTCGAAGAAGCTGCTAAAAGAGAATTTTTATCAAATTTTTCTGTAAGGGAACTTTTATAGAAAAATTCGACCTTAAAAAGATCGAATTTCTGGATAAAGAAAGCCTTATATAGTGAGCATTAAGCCATTAAATGAGCTTACTCTTGAGAAGAAGATTTTTTTTCTATAGCTGTTTTAACGGAGACAAAAGACTGGTTTTCAACTCCAAAAGAAGATCTAGTTTTTCCATTTAGGTAAGAAGAGAATTTCTCCCAATTTGTTAGATTAAAGCTGATATAAGGCATAGGAGATTTAGACTTTTTACTTTTTATCATGCGAAAATAGCATTTTTCTTCTAAACGAATTGTTGCATTGGGATCAAAATGCAAAGAAATACTGCCAAAATTACCCAAATATTTCAAAGGCAATTCGGTGCCTTGCGCGCATTCAATAGCGATTTCTGGATGGTTTTCTTCTAAAATGTTTTTAACCATTGTTTCGTTCAAATCCAATAAAGAAACAATCTGTGTTACAGGGGTTTTACACTTGTCTGCAAGACACTTTTTTTGTTTAGTAAAAGCAGGGGATAAAATACACATGGAAAGTAATGTTAGCATCAACAATTTATTCATAAATTTTTCCTATTTTGAGATTTATAAATTTTAATAAGGAAGATACTAGTTGAATGGATAATATTTGTGAATTTGTATTAATGAAGGGATGATTAAATAGAAAAACCCGACCTTAAAAGATCGGGTTGTGGATAAAGAATTAGAAATCCAATCTAGCAGAAAGAGTCCATCCTTGAATGGTAAGATCGCCTCTATTGCTTACATGGGCTCCAGCACTTGCTGCAGTAGTTCCTGTGAAACTGTTGAATTGATTTTGTCCAAAGAACATGAGATTCTCCCATCCACCTTGAATACCAAAATGGCATCGATCATCTGCAAACATTTTATCCCAACGAACTCCAAGAGCGAGCTCTGTGATAGCACGTCCTACACGTACAGAATCTTTATTCGTAACAACATCATTATGAGATCCACTAAAGAGTTGGCTTTGGTAGTTTTCTAGGTGGAAAAATCCATAGAGCAAAGAAGCTCCCGCATTTCCAAATAGGCTAATTCCATATCCAAGGCCCCATTGTGTGTCTAGACCCATTTTAGGTCCAATTCCCCAATAGTTATTTTCATTCTTAGCAAAGGCTCCTTTTTGATCATCTGAGGCTATAGCTTTATTAAAAGAGGTATGCAGGGTTTGATAGATCCAGCCTGAACGAAGGCTGATAAAGGGACGAAGGGTCATCCATTTACTAACAAAAAATTCTCTTCCAAGATTTAAGTCGACTAGATTTAAATGAAGTCTCCAATGAGCATCTGCAGAACGGAATCCATCGACAGTAACATTAGCAGGTTCATATGCATTTGAGGGAAAAAGGATATGAGAGGAGTTGACTGTAATTTCTTGCTTGGCTTTATTTTGGAACCATGTCCAATTAACCCCAAGGTCCCATCCATCATGCGGTGTATTCCATCCAAGTCCTAAGCGAAATCCAGAATTCCAATTAAATTCCATATTTTTAACAGAAGATTTGTATAAAGCAGATTCAAGAGGTTGAGGATTTTGCGCTTTTACAGCATAGTCAAGTCCATTTTCATGAGCTTGCCAAATGAGCCAGTCAGCTGTAAAAAAAAGGTCAGCTCCATCTCTTACTTGAGGACGACCTGATGGGTTGAGCGCATTTGTAGCGCTTTTTTTTTGTTCTAGAGTATTAACTCTATTTTCTAAGCTTCTCATTTGTGCGTCGCTGACATCTGCCCCAAGAGAGCTAATGCAAGACAAAGCTAGCAAGGCGCTGAATCCGATTGTATATTTTTTCATTTTTTCTCCAATAAGTTGAGAGCCAGGTTGGGTATAGATTGCTGGCATGATACGAATCTACAGAATCGGAGAAAAAAAGTGTACAATGTTTTTACTATAAATGAAAAAAGGCTTTAAAAATGGATGATAAAGCCTTTTTAAGATCTAAAAGAAGAAGCGAAAAGAGGTAGTCCATCCTTGGAAATAAAGATCTCCTTGATTTTGTACGAAGTTACCCCAACTTTGGCCATCTACAAAATGCATGATTTGATTTTGTGAAAAGAACATGTGGTGTTCCCATCCAGCTTGTAAGAGGAGACGTACCCGGTCTTTAGCAAAGGATCGATTCCAACGAAGTCCTAGATCAATATCTGTTACGACCCTTCCTGCATGGAAACTATTATCTTCTGCTAGGGTTGTCCCGTCGAGTCCGCTTAGTGTTGTGAAGCGTTCGGAATAGGAAGTTTCAAAGACTCCATAGAGTAAGGAAGCGGAAAAATCTCCTATAAGACTAAACCCCCATTTGAGTCCGAAATCAGCACCAAGACCTCCTCTTACCCCTAGTCCCCAGAAGTTATTAGTTATATGAGTGAGATACTCTTCTAATACAAGATCTCCTGACTTAGCAAAAAGCTCATTGTAGGAGACATTGTGAATTTGATGAATCCAAGCAGATCTAAGACCAAAATGGGGTTTAATAGAAAACCATTTGCTCGCTTTAAATTCTTTTCCAAGGTCGAGATCAAGAACATTTAAATGGATAAGGGCATTGTATTGGGCTGTTTTGCAGGCTGCGATGCTCTCATCGTTATAAATGTTTGGGTGTATGAATACAGGTAAAATTGTTGGTAATTCATCATCGGTGGAATTTTGAGCATCTGTTCCTTTTCCTTCATTCCATGTCCAAAGAAGCGTAAGGTCCCATTGATCATGGGGAATATTATAGCCCACTCCAACACGAAATCCGGATTGCCAATCAAACTTTGGGTTTGCTACTTCTCCAAAGCCCATTAAAACAGGATCTGTTACATCAAAATGTTCTTGATTAAGAGCATATCCAAGACCTGTTTCATTTGTTTTCCAGTAGAGCCAGTCAGCTTGTGTAAATAAGTTCCATCCTTTAGTTACAGAAGGTCTTGCGCTATCAAGTAGACAAGGATCGGGCATATTGCCGTTTGAATAAGAGGGGGGGGGGGGGCTCTGAGGCTTGGGTTAAGGCTCCTAGGCTAGTAAGTATTCCTATTAT
>CANNLR010000165.1 GCA_947505635.1 Chlamydiota bacterium | reverse complement strand
TTTCTCTGAAGGAGAATCAATAAATCCTTCAGAATGGTCCAGTAAACGACTAGCCTCTGAGAGCTCTTTTTCCATCCTGGTTCTTTCTTCTGGAGGAGGGTTTTTTCTAAGTGCTCGCTTAAGCTTATCAATTGTACGCTTAAGTCCTTTTTGTGCATCTTGCACTTCTTGTTTATGATTATATGGAGTTCCATCACCCCTTCTAGCAACTACTTCGCCTCTTGATTCTCTCTGGGCTGCGTTAAGATCTCTGTATTGAAGGTGTACTTTTTGGCCATCAATCTTTTGTTGGGTATGGCTTTTAACACCCTTATCTTTTCCCGCAGCGATAAGCCAGGGCCAAACATAGATTTTTCCTTCTTGGGTATAAGCAAAGCTCCATTTTTTTAACCCTGCGCTTGCAATACGATGAAGTAGAGCAGTCCCACTTTCCGTGAGTTGCAACGCATTAAAAATTTTTTCCCCGAAAATGATCGCTATCTTTTCTCCCTCTACAACAGAGGCCACTAAAAGATTTTTATATTTCCAAAGTTGAATGATTTTTCCCTGTAAATCCACATAGGGTAACGAGACAGCAATGACCTCCCTAAGAAGGATGTCTGCTTGTGCTTGACTAATCAAACAACCAGGAGGGTCGAAATTCACAGCTTCTCTATCTCCATAACAATTTTCCAAAGAGCCGATTTTGTTATCTGTAGCTTTTACTGTCATCTTTCACCGCTTTTCAATTTTCAAGTCTTTGTTTTGCTTTCTCTATCATTGGTAGATCAATTTCTTTAGCAGACAGAATGTCTTTCCATTCCTTGCCCATTGCTCGGGACAAAGCTGTATATGCATTCTCCCAAGTGATTGAATCATTGCTATCTTCTTCAGCATTTATAAATTTTTCAACAATGTCAATGATCAGCTTTAACAACTCTTTTTCTTCTTCCTCTTTTAGAAAAGCACCCGCACAACTGACAGCTATATCACGCACGTCTTGATCTTCATCCCAATCGACACCTTTAATGAATGTTTTAAGCTCTTTTAAATAATCCCGAGCAAAGCTCCAGTAATTACATAAAGTATTCAAAGCAATACGAGATATTATTGGATTTGAAGGATAATATAAAAAACCTTCGACTAACTTCCTATACTGCCTATTTCCGCTTCTACCTAAAATATGTATCCACGTGTAAAGATCTTCATCGTCACCAGGTTTGGAGGATTGGATTTTTTGCACTACGTACGCTAACTCTTCCGGGGTTAATTTCCCCCATTTTGCTTCTTCTAATAGCTCGTCTTGATTTCTCATAATTAGCTTTCAATAATGGTTTTTTAAATTAACTTTTTTATCAGATTCTCTATGTAAAGCTGTTGCCATTTGAAAGCACACAGTAAAGCCCTCTTCCACAGAAAGATCGCGTATATGCGACAAATTCTCCATATCTCAACCCTCTTGATTAAGAATTCACAAACGATACACGTCTTGCTCATTTTTAAACAATAATTTTAAATTGAGTGGAACCCTCAAGCCGCAACCGCACCTAGCAGCTGCCTTCCCTCTATTAAAGGGCGGTAGTAACTCAGTTCACGTTCATAGTCAGGATCAGGCTCAATTGTATAAAAGACATCAAAATCGCCATCAACAATAAAAAGAGCGCCTCCCTTTTTGATACTATTTTGCTTAGCAATGATACGGAAAGAAGAGCGAAACCCCGAATAGTTAGAAAAGATAGGATCCTCTGTCAACTTCTCTTCAGCTGTTGCTAAAAAACCCTCCTGCCTAATTAATGTGTCAATTAATTCTCGAATAGAAAAGTATTGAAACTCAGATCCCAACTGATCTTGGCAATGCGCATGTAAATCGATACAATGAGATTTGAGAAATTCTTTATCTTGAGACTTTGACTCTTGCCATTTCCAGAGGAACTCTTCCTTAAAAAAAGCGCCATTCAAAAATCCCTTCATGTAGTAGTCAAGCAAACTGATCACCTTGCCCACAAGCGTGTTTTGATACGCCGGATGAATCACCGGATACATGTTACTGTCGCCATTGAAATGAAGACTAAAAAACGGCACCGTATCATGTACAAAAATCCCACACGCCAGCTCCTGCAACAACTGCTGCAACTCTTGATCCTCAAAAGGCGCTTCACCCTCTGGCGAAGGCATATAGAAATAGTGCTCCTCCTCCTCTAACGCCTCACACGTGTCAAATAACCCCTCCATGATGCCCGTCTCATTAGCAACACCCCCGACGCTCCCTCCCGTAGAGGTTTTAGCTGCCACAGGCCGCTGGGGATTCCCCGCGTTGTAGCTCTCCGTGAGGCCATTCTGCTGGAGGATTTCCTTGAAGGTTTTCTCTGAAGGAGAATCAATAAATCCTTCAGAATGGTCCAGTAAACGACTAGCCTCTGAGAGCTCTTTTTCCATCCTGGTTCTTTCTTCTGGAGGAGGGTTTTTTCTAAGTGCTCTCTTAAGCTCATGAATTGTGCGCTTAAGTCCTCTTTGTGCATCTTGCACTTCTTGTTTATGATTATAACGCCATGGGCGAATTATTTTGAGTCTTCTTGAAAAATGACACACCAACCATTAAACTGTTTTTGAACAAACCCTAAACAGGAGGTTGGTATGTCAAGAGATGAGTTTATCATAAGAGTCTTTTGTGTCATAGATGATGAATTTAAAAAAATGATGAAGGGAAAAGCTTTACGAGAAAGAGGAAGAAAACCAGAGCTTTTCGATAGTGAAGTGATAACAATGGAAGTCATTGGAGAAGCGTTGGGATTAGATTGCGACAAAAAAATCTGGGCTTATTTTAAGGCTGAGTGGTTTCATTTTTTTCCTAATATTCCGGACCGGACAAACTTTGCTAAACAAGCGGCAAACCTCCATGTTGTTAAACGGCTACTCCAGCAAGCGTTAGCAAAATCTCTAGGTGTTCTAACAGATTTATTGCACATGATTGATGGATTTCCTATGCCCGTATGTAAATTTGCCAGAGCTTTTTTTAGTCGGATATTTAGAGGGCAAGCGAGCTATGGCTATTGTGCTACTAAGCAAGAATGTTACTATGGATTTCATGGACATCTTGTAATTAGCTCCATTGGAGTGATCACAGAAGCAACAATGACCGCCGCAAATGTAGATGAACGAAATGTTTGTCCAGAGCTTGTAGAAGGCCTTCAGGGCTTATTACTGGGAGACAAGGGATTTATTCGTCCTTTGCTAGAAGAGGAATTAACTTTGCAGCATTTACACCTTGAGACTCCCCTCAGAGACAATATGAAGGAGACCAGACCAAAAGCATTTGTAGGATGGATAAAGAGCACGCGCAGATTAATAGAAACCGTGATAGGACAGCTTAGCGAGAGGTTTCATATAGAAAAAATCTGGGCGCGGGATCTATGGCATCAAGTCTCCAGGTTTTGGAGAAAACTTCTTGCTCACACAGTTTGTGTTTGGCTTAACTTATCGATGGGCAATGAGCCCTTGCAATTTGACAGGTTGATTCTTTAAAATTCGCCCATCGCGTCAAGATGTAAAATTATACGAAGAAGGGGAAGAAGATTTTGTTAAATTTTGGGAGAAGTGCGCAGGTGATCTCGTCTGGTTTAAAAAATGGGATAAAGTTCTTGAGTGGAACCCTCCTTATGCTAAGTGGTTTGAGTCTGGAACACTTAATGTCTCTTATAATTGTTTAGATCGACATCTTAATGCGGGAAAAGGGGAGAAAGTTGCTCTTATTTGGATAAATGAAAATCAAAAAAAACAGCTTTGGAGTTACAATACACTTTACT
>CANNLR010000164.1 GCA_947505635.1 Chlamydiota bacterium | reverse complement strand
GTGTTATGGTATTGCTATTTTTAAAAAACACCTTGTGGCTAAAATAGACTCGATCCTCGTTTAGAGGGTTCTTTATGAAGAATCATAATGGAGATGTGCATAATGGATTTATCTGATCAAGCTTCGCAAAGAGAGCGTCTCCCTATTGGGAAGGATGATTATAAAAAAGTTATTGATGAAAATTGTATTTATATTGATAAAACTCTTCTGATCAAAGAATTTTGGAGAAGTGGAAGTGAGGTAATGCTTGTTACACGTCCAAGACGCTTTGGAAAATCAATGACGCTTTCTATGTTGAAATGTTTTTTTGAAAAATCAGAGCAGTCCACAGCTTATCTTTTTGAAAAGTCGAAGATTTGGCAAGAGGATGGTTTTAAAGAACTTCAAGGGACTTATCCTGTTATTCATCTTTCTTTTAAAGAGGTGGAAGAGACAACTTGGGAATCTGCTTATGAACAAATAACAGAATTATTAGTAGAAGAGCTAGAGAGAGTGATTACCCCTTTTGCAAACTCTTTATCTCCGTTACATAAAAGGCAGTATGAAGCTTTGCTTACACAGACGGCAGGGCCCATTCAATTTGGGAATAGTCTAAAATTCATGAGTAAAGTTTTAGAGCTTCATTTTAATAAGAAAGTGATCATTTTAATTGATGAATATGATACTCCCATTACGAGTGCTTATCTCAATAAATATTACAAAAAAATGGTAGCTTTTATGAAGAAGCTATTTTCCTCTGGGCTTAAAGGTAATAAGCATTTGCATAAAGGTTTCATGACAGGCATCGTAAGGACGGCTAAAGATGGGATTTTATCGGGATTAAATAATCCTGATATTTATACCATGTTAGATGCAGGTTATTCTGATAAATTTGGATTTACTGAAGAAGAAACGGATCAGTTATTAAGAAATATGGGTTATTTAGATAAAAAGGAAGAGTTGAAATCGTGGTATAATGGCTATGTTATCGGTTCCAAGCAGTCGCTTTCGAGTAAGATATACAATCCTTGGTCTGTTTTAAATTATGTTAAAAATTCTTGCACACCAGAAACCTATTGGGCGAATACAGGGAACACAGAACTCCTTGAAAGGATTGTTGCAGAGGCTGATGAAACAATGCAAAGAGAGTTAAAGATTCTTATAGAAGGAAAATGTTTAGAAAATAAACAGATTAACCAGGATGTTATTTTACTCGATCTTGATAAGAGTAGGCAAGAGCCTTGGAGTTTTTTGTTTTTTGCTGGATATCTAACAGCAAGCGAGCACGTTTTTCAGGAAGATAGGCACTATTATACATTGAGCATTCCTAATCAGGAAATTGCAAGTTTGTATAAAAAGCTTGTCATTAACGTTATAGGTAAAAATTTCTCTTCAGAGCTTTTAAAGAGGTTGCTCGATGCCTTTATAATAGGGGACATTGCGATAGTAAATAAGCTTTTAGAGGGATTTATAAATAGTCTGTGTAGTTTTCATGACCTGCCACAAGATGATGTGGAAAGAAGTCTTCATATGTTTGTTTTAGGACTCTTAGCTTCTTTATCAGAAAGGTATGTCATTAAATCCAACTTGGAGTCAGGTAGTGGTCGGTATGATATAGCTATGTATCCAAAAAGAAATAATGATCTTGCTGTTGTTATTGAATTTAAAAAAGGCAAGGATCTTAAATTGGAAAAATTAGCAGATCAAGCTTTAAAGCAAATCAAAGCCAATAAGTACGAATCTAGTTTGAAAGATTTTGGTTACACAGGAAAAGTCCTGTGTTACGGCATTGCTATTTTCAAAAAGCATCTTGTAGCTAAAATGGACTCGATTAATATTTAGGAGTCCCTTCTAAGGCCAGCTTAAGAGAAACTAGCTTCAAAAGATCTTGCGCCGTTAAAATTCCAATAAAACGTTCTTTATCTAAAACAAACAACGTAGGAAACGGGGCTAAATTGATCTGTTCGAGTGCGGCTAAGGCGTTTGTATGGGGAGAGACTATTTGTTCCTTTAAAAGGGGTTGTATGAAGTTTTTCACTAATGTGATGTCCCAGTCTTGCATGGGAACGCTTTTAATTTCTTGTAAAGTGATATAGCCTATCAAGCGATCATTTTGTGTGATGGGGTAAAGGTGGTGATGAGATTGATATACGTGATGATCGATAAGATCTTTAATTGTGATATCAGCAGATACACTGTCTAAGTTTGTTTTCATGAATTTAGCTACTTTTTCTTCTTTTAGTTCCTGTCCTACATAGAATTGTGATTGGCAGACCATGGCAGTCCGTTGTAAAAATAAACCTAAAATAATAAACCAGACACCAACAACAAAATTTCCTGTGATTAAGTTGAAGATTCCAAAGAAGAGGAGAAAGAAGCCGAATCCAGAGCCCATCAGTGTAGTGACCTTTGTAGCCCAGCGTAAGTCTTTTTTCCACCCCCATAAAATAGACCTAAGAATTCGACCGCCATCTAAAGGGAATGCGGGAACTAGATTGAAAAGAACAATAAGAGTGTTAATTAAGGCTAGGTAATAGGTGACTCCTGTAATGATTAGAGGCCATTTATTTTGATCTCCTAGTTGAGCAATCATATAGAAAAACATCGCAAGAACAATACTTACAATAGGACCTGCAATAGCCACAAAAAACTCTACTAAAGGGCTTTTTGGTTCTTTTTTTAGCTCAGCAATCCCTCCAAAGATGAATAGAGTAATTTGTGCAACAGGAAGCTTGTAGTGCTTGGCAACAAGAGCATGCCCAAGTTCGTGGAGGATTATACAGATAAAGAGTCCAAGCATTCCGCTAAGGCCCATACTCCAGTAGGAATTGACAGGAAGTCCGGGATATAGATAGGGGAAATGTCCTGCTGCAAGAGTCCATGTGAGAAAGATCGCAATAAAAAACCAGCTAACATGGATTCCAATAGGGATCCCTGCAAAAGTAAGGATGTGAAAGCGCTTTTGGAACATGAGACTTCCTTATGGGTTAGTGGCTTTAGGAATCTCTTTTGAAAAGAGGAATCCTTTTAGTTCTAAGAAAATTTCTTTATATAATAATAGCAAACTTAAAGCAAAAGTTATTATGAAAATAGAGCTATTTCCTATGAGATGAATTAGTTGGTTTGTAGTGGATCTTGTCAAGAGAAAAGAACTTAAAAAAAAGTGATCAAAAGTAAGGCAACTTATGCAGGCGATGACACTAACAAAACTTATTTTCCAAAAGGTAGATGGATGGGGATACTCAATTTTCCAATACCCTTTATTAGAAAAAGATCTCTTTAATACAAGGTAGTTTAACCAAGAACTTAGACTTGTGCTCAATGCAATGCTAAGAGCTCCAAAGTGAAAATAAAAAACAAAGAGGCTGTTAAGTGCTATGTTGCTAACTACAGATAGGAAAGAGGCTATCATAGGTGTTTTATAGTCTCCATAGGCATAAAATAACGAGGATTGATAGACTGTTAAAGTAGAAGAGAGAAGCCCTAGTCCATAAGCCCAAAGACATCCGGTAGTTTCTGTTACGGCCATTAAAGAAAAATTACCTCGACCAAATAAGAGGTTTACCGAAGGAAGTCCTAGTGCGAAAATAGCAAAGGTGCAGGGGACTACAAGGAGGAGTATTCTTGTGTGACCAAAAGAAAATAAATTTTGCGCTTTATCTAAGGCGTTAGCTTTGATATGTCTAGAAAGCGATGGTGTGATGGAATAGACGCAAGCAAGTCCAATGACAGCTAAAGGTAGTTGCTCTAATCTGATGGCATACCAAAGGTAAATAGGTCCTTTTACATCCGCATATCTAGCAAAAATCATATCTAAGAAGCTATTCATTTGCACAGCTGTCACCCCTATAAGTCCAAAGAGAGTTGCTTTTCCAATCGTCCGTATTTCTTGGGGGATGG
>CANNLR010000163.1 GCA_947505635.1 Chlamydiota bacterium | reverse complement strand
GAAAAGGTGTTTTTGAAATCGCTCTCTCATAGAGAAAGTGGTCTTGGAAAAATAGCACGAAAAAAGCATCAAAAAATCACTTTATAAGTCGCTAGAATTGTTAAGGTTACACACTTTTGTCATAGACCCCCAATTCTTCCTAAGAACCATAATTATTAACCATTCTAATTAATTCGTAAAATAACAAAGATCTATGCTGTTATTTACACAACAATCTAATTATCAACATTAATAAATAAAATAAATAAAGTTTAATAATAATTAAATTGACACTCTATTAATAAACAGACAGAATTAATATTATAAGAGATAATTATAATTGAGGTAATTAAATGTGGGAAAAAAAACCAAAAGACGAGGAAAAGCAAAAAAAAGAGGAACACGTTAAAGTTTTAACGGCAGAAGGATGGAAAAGACAACTTAAAAAAGAGAAAAAAGAGAAATAGGCTCAAAGGTACCTTTGAGCCTATTTTCTTAGATTAACCGGCTTTTTTTGTGATATAAGTCACAACATCGCCAACAGTTCTTAATTTTTCAGCTTCTTCTTCTGAAATTTCAAAACCAAATTTTTCTTCAAATGTCATGATGAGCTCTGTAAGATCCAAAGAATCTGCATTTAAATCTTCTACAAAAGATTTTTGCAAAGTTACATCTTCTGGATTCACCCCAAGTTGCTCTACAACAATATCTATTACTTCTTTTTCTACTGACATATGTTTCCTTCAAGTTCAAAGTATGCGTTAAATCTTTTGTTACATGACCATCCCACCGTCAACGGTGAGAACTTGCCCTGTAATATAATTAGAAAGCGAGCTAGCAAGAAAAACAGCTGCATTAGCTATATCCTCACAATTTCCAAGCCTTCCCATCGGAATCTTTTTAAGAATAGCCTCTTTCTGAGCTTCTGTCAACACATCCGTCATACGGGTTTGAATAAACCCAGGGGCAATACAATTTACACAAATCCCCCTAGAAGCAACTTCTAGAGCTAGGGCCTTGGTAAATCCAATCATTCCAGCTTTAGAAGCTACATAATTTGTTTGCCCAGGATTACCTACTATCCCCACAACAGAGGATATATTAATAATTTTACCCGAACGCTCTTTCAACATCCCTCTAATAACATTTTGACAGGTGTTATAAACAGATTTTAAGTTTGTATCTAAAACAGCGTCCCAATCCTCTTCTGACATCTTCATTAAAAGGCCGTCTCGAGTAATTCCTGCATTGTTAACAAGGATATCAATAGGACCAAAGTCAACTAACAAAGAAGCTATAGCTTCTGTTACAGAAGATTTGCTAGCAACATCGACGATCTTCTTAGCAAATTTTTGCCCTTCCGTTGCTCTACACCTTTCTAACTCTCCTAAAGTCTCTTGTGCTCTTTCTTCATTTGTCCCAAACACAACAACATGAGCCCCTTTAGAAGCAAAAGCCTTAGCAATCTCCCTACCAATTCCAGCAGTGCCTCCGGTGATAATCGCCTTCTTGCCTTCAAGTAATAACATGGATAAACTCCTCTACCTTCGCTAGTTCTTCTACTTTTTCTATACTATATGTCGGAGCTTTCACTCCAATACGCTTATTCATCCCTTGCAAAGTTTTTCCACAGCCCATTTCAATAAAATGAGTCGCTCCCTCTCTTTCCATGGCTTCAATTCCTTTTTGCCAATAAACAGGCTCTGTCACTTGCGCGATTAAGTTCTGACGGATTTTGTCAAGATCTTCAACAAACTCTCCAACTGTATTCATCACAAAGCGAGTAGAGGTGTCTTTTAGATCAGCCTTTAGGAGAAAAGGGGCAAGCCCCTCTTTAGCAGACAACATAAGATTACTATGAAAAGCACCTGAAACTTCAAGAGGTAAAACTCTTTTAGCCCCAGCTTCTTTTAACTTAATAGAAGCCTCTTCTAACCCAGACTTTGTCCCAGCAATCACTACCTGACCCGGGCAGTTTACATTCGCAATGCAGACCTCTTTTTCAGAAGATAACACAGCGGCTATCAAAGACTCTTCTAAACCTAAAACAACTCTCATTGAACCAGAAGACATCTCACAAGCCTCTTGCATCAAAGAAGCTCTTTTAGCTACAAGACGAAGACCTTCTTCAAAAGAAATCCTTCCACTTACCGCAAGGGCGGTGTACTCACCAAGACTTAAGCCTCCACATGCATACGGAATAACATTCGGATACATTTCAGAAAACACTTGATAAATAGCAAAACTCATTACATAAATGGCTGGTTGACTATTTTTTGTTAATGTCAACTCTTCGATGGGACCTTCAAATAAAAGCCCAGAAAAACCTTCTCCTAAAATTTCATCCGCTTTAGCAAATATCTTTCGAGCTGCCTCAAAATTTTCATAAAAGTCCTTACCCATACCGACATACTGAGATCCTTGCCCAGGAAATATGAAACATATCTTACGACTCATCTTACTCCTCTACCGTTAAAATAGCAGATCCCCAAGTCAATCCGGCTCCAAAAGCTGTTAAAAGGAGATTATCTCCCACTTGCAACTCTTTTTCTTTCAAAAGTTCATCTAAAGCAATTCCAACGGAAGAAGCAGAAGTATTTCCATACTTATGGATCGTTACATATACCTTTTCCATAGAAACGTTAAATCTTTTAGCTATCGCTTCAATGATTCTCATATTTGCCTGATGAGGAACAATCCAATTTATATCTTTTTCTTCTAATCCCAAATGATCCATACACTCTTTACTAGAAGATTCCATTCTCCTAACTGCATGCTTAAATACTTCCTTACCTTCCATTTTCAGATAATGTAAATCTGCAGCAATCGTATCAAGAGAAGCAGGAGCCCTAGCGCCTCCGGCAGGAAGCATCAAAAGATCGGAAAGAGTTCCATCAGCTCCTAAAGAAACCTTACTAAGATATAGACTTTTTTTCGAAGTATGAGAACTGACTACACAAGCAGAAGCCCCATCTCCAAATAGAATGCAGGTATTTCTGTCCTTATAATTCACAATAGAGGATAGCTTTTCAGAAGCCACAACAAGAATTGTTTTATACATGCCTGACTCTACAAAGCTCTTAGCTAAAGAAAGTGCATATAAATATCCTGTGCAAGCTGCCTGAATATCCATCGCAGCAGCCTTGTCCGCTTTAAGCCGAGCTTGCAATAAGCAGGCTGTGCTTGGAAAAGCATAATCTGGCGTAAGAGTAGCCACTAAAATAAAATCTACTTCATTGGAAGTGATGTTTGCATCTTCCAAGGCTCTAACGGCAGCCTCATACCCCATATCAGAAGTGAACTCATCTTCCCTAGCAATCCGCCTCTCTTTCATTCCTGTTCTAGAGACGATCCACTCATCTGAAGTGTCTACCATCTTCTCTAAAGCCTCATTTGTAAGCACTTTTTCAGGTAAATAGGAACCGGTCCCCACAATTTTCGCTTTTATTGACATAGACATTCCTCGAATAAAACATAAAACTTTGAATGGTATAATTCTAACGCTCCATAGAAAAAAACGGAAGGAGAATTTTAACCCATGAAAAACTTTTTTTTATTCTTCTTGTTTTTTCTCTCGTATGGTTAAATTCGTATAAAAAAAAAGCAGGATACTTATGTCAAAACTCCCCTCTCCTATTCAAAAAATAATTGCGCAATTAAGGAAGCTTCCAGGAGTTGGAGGCAAAACAGCAGAGCGCTATGCTTTTAGACTCATTGAATGGAACACGGAATCCTTGGAACTTCTTTCTCAAAGCATCCTCTCTCTTTCCAAAGAAATAAAACATTGTCCGACATGTCATTGTTTAAAAGGAGATCCAATTTGTGAGTTTTGCGATGTAAATCGACGAGAAACTCATACCCTTTGTATCGTATCTTATGCTAAAGACATCTACCCTATCGAAGAAACTCGTGTTTTCAAAGGACTTTAT
>CANNLR010000162.1 GCA_947505635.1 Chlamydiota bacterium | reverse complement strand
TTACAGGCATCTATGTACGCTGTAGCTAATTCAGATAGGTCTTTTTTATCAGAACTCGAAGTCTTTGCTTTTATAGCAATTGTCCTTTTCATCAAACCCATCCCTAAAAGAAAGTGTTACTATGCGTCAGAAAAAGATTTTATTACAAGTCAAAAAGAAGCGCTTCCTCCCCGTCCTGAAGGACAAGGTTTCCGCGCTGTCAAGAGGATGAAAAAGAACAAGGTTTAGAATTTGATAAGGTAAGAACTAGAAGAGCCTATCTGAATTAGAGTCAACACTTTGAGCTTGTTTTTTTTAAGTCTTATATAGTAGACTTTTCTTTTAAAAAAAAGGGGAAGTTATGATAGGAAGTTGCGTAAATCAGTACAAACAAGCGGCTGTCGACTGCGACAACTTGGTCACTTGCGCTAAAGCAAGAGTCTCTGGCACAGAGGATAAAGCAGAGAGCCTTTCCTACATAAATACAGCAAGGAGCACGGCAGCGTTTAGCTTAAGCCTAGGGATTGGTTGCTTGCTGTTAGGCTCTAATCCAGCAGCATGTTGCCTCATACCTGGCACAGCGGCTTTAGTTTCTTCTGAGCTTCCAGCATGTGCTATATGTGTTACAAAGGCATGTCAACGAGCGGCCTTTTCCCAAAGAAATTCAGAATCAAAAGAGATCTCCATACAAGACAAGAAAACCGTTGCCGTGGACTTGAATTCTTTGTCTATAATTGTCTATAATCCTGTAAAAAAATCTATTTATTAAAGTCTCCATCTGTTTTATTTCAAGAAGCGGCTTTTGTGATAATTATTGCAGAGCCCTTTGCTAAAGCATTAATTCCTTTGGCTGCTAATTCTTTTGCTAGTTGAGTAGCTACTGCTTTTTTGTATCCTGGGGGGCATGAGTCATCTATTTCAAATGTGTGATGAAGATCACTTGAATGTTTAGTGAGGGTGTCTTGTATCATTTCATCTGTTTTTTTGCAGACTTCAAGAATAGCCTTGTGGATGCTTTTTTTAACAGCTGAGGCTTTAAAGCTAGGTTTCCACCCATCGCTTGCATAACCGGACTCTTCTTTAACAACATCGGGAAGGGAAACGGTTATTTTACTGCCCGAAATTAGTTCACCTAAGTAGGGAATGTTTTCTTGTTGTATATGAGTATCAAATCCTCTATGGATAAGATTTTCACATAAACGAGCAACTATCTTTTCTCTTAAAATAGATGCTTCTATCAGAGGTTTTTGATTGTCGATAGCAATTTTTACAGGTGAAACAACTTCAAATGAACATGCCTCATACTTTTTACAACAAAAAGAGTTTTGAATACGGGTTTTTAAAAAAGTGTAGTCTTCTTCTTCTCTAGGGGTTTGAAAAGGGGAGCTGGCGCCTTTTGCAGATCTTGCAGACGGATTCAACATAGCAGTTACCTATTTTAACATTGGCTATTCGCTATGATATAGAGCCTAACCTTTTTTGGCAGCAGCTCAAAAAGTATTTAAAGCGTAAACAAATGCAGTTCAATAACATACCATAAATTTGAATAAATAAAAATTATAATGATATTATTCATTGATTTATGATATAATATATATATTAATTTAATAAAAGAGATATAATGAGCGCATCACAAATTGTTTTATTAGATAATAAACAACTTTTAAATTGGTCTAACGATCTTTGTCGCCTTGGCTATCTCCACACTTTAATGCCTGAAGATGCAGCCGAGACGGCAAAAAAAATCACTTCGCTAGAAGGGATTTGGTCTGCAATTCATGAAAATCCTGCAAGCCAGCAAAATGTAAAAACTCAAATGAACGCTTTATATCAATTAGATTCTAGGGCCCATTCCTTCTATTCCCCTTATTTTGATCCCCACCAAAGGACTATCTCAAAGGATTTGATTAAGGAAAGAAGTGCGCAATTCCTTCAAGAAGCCTCATCCTCTAGCCTAGCCCCAATTACAAAGACAAAACGGGGGTTTAATGGACCAACCTGTATTGTTAACTATTCTAAAAAAGACTCTTCTCAGAGTCGATACTGGACTCATACAGCTGTATTTAAATGGACAAGCAAAGAAGAAAAATTATCAGGGGAGGTCTATCGTAAATTTTCTGCGTCATTACCCAAGTCCGTTCAATTTCAGGTTCCCAAATCTTCTTTTATCGATTTTGATGAAAAAATTTATGTTAATGGAAATGGAATTTTAGAAAATTGTTCAAAAAATAGCGCTGAGTTACGAGAAGCTTTTCATTTTTTAACACAATTATCAACATCTACTAAAACACCAGATACAAATGCTATTTTACTTTCTGAAAAAATACCCGGCTCTATTCTTTTTGACTTTGCAAGAGGACCTTATCAAAATTTAAATATTGCGCAAAAACAACGATTATTCTCTCTTATAGGAGCTTTGTCTTTAGGAGATTTGATTTTCAGACAATCAGATCGTCTTATTCCTTTTGACGCTTCCTTTACTGATTTTTCCGTCAAAGGCGCAGCCAATCTAGGGAATTTAATGATTGTCCCTCCTAAAAACGAAAGCGATTTTCCTCTTCTTTATGCAATCGATAATGATATTTTCGATCATGAAGATATGAAAACAGATTATCCAGAATTTTTCTCTAGCTTTATCTCAGACGACAATATTAGCAAAAAAATAAGCGACTTAATTTTAAAATGTGTAATAAATGCTCTACAGCCAAGTTCTTTTCTATTTAGGAAAATGAAGGAAGAAGAGATTCATCAAGTAATTACCGATTTACAGCCTTTTTTGGTAGACTTAGAAACCTTAGCTGGAGAAAATATTCAAGCAGGGATTGAAGAAAGTATAAAGCACCTACAAAATCCAAAATTAAATGAGGATTTTCTAAATATTCCCGTTTCTAGAAAACAAAGTGAAATGATCCAACAACAGATCTTAATTTTCCAAAGAATCTTTAAAAATAAGGAGAACGGTTAATGATTCCAAATAACAGTAATCTTCCATTATATAAGAAGGGGAGTGGACCCTCTCAAAATTTAAATCTTTCAAAGGAGTTAAAGACTTCTTCATCTAATAAACAGAAAATTGACTCCATCACAGCCTGGCTTAGACAAGTAGAAGCATCTTCTTCAACAGGAGCTTTTGAAGATGTAGCTACCTTAAATAAGCTAGGAACAATCATTCTTCCTCTAGAGAGTTTGTCAGAAGATGTTTTAGTAAGAATTATGGACCTTCAAGGAAGATGCCTTAACAGTCATTATGATCGCGAAATTACCCCTTGCGTTAAGGATGTTTTAAGAACTGTCCGACCTTGCTCAGTATCTCCAGTTGAAGACGATCTTTAAAAAGATATTGGATTAAAACAAAGATTTCAGTAACGATTTTTTCTCTTGAGATATTGAGGCCTATAGCAGAAAATAAAAGCATCTCTTAAAAAACGGTTGAAAATGGCCAATTCTTCAAATAAGGAACTTAAAGCTAAGTATCTTTCTATTGGCATAGATGAGAAGACTCTATTGAATGAACCTTCCTTAAAGCTCCTTGAAGAGTCTTTTCCAGGAATCAAAGATACTATTAACTACTGTGCAAAGCTTGGATTTCCTTGGGAGTCTGGCAGACTGTTTATTAAAGAAGGCCTTTCTCATGTAGGTTTTTTTGA
Organism: Chlamydiota bacterium; assembly: GCA_947505635.1. GTDB lineage: Bacteria > Chlamydiota > Chlamydiia > Chlamydiales > Rhabdochlamydiaceae > CAIJXB01. The sequence continues at coordinate 292 of CANNLR010000162.1, read as the reverse complement.
GTGTCCTATACTTATAGAAAATAAGTGGCATAAGATAGGAGCTCTTCACGCTATTTGCACTAAGTCCACCCATCGAAATCAAGGATTAGCGTCACAATTAATCAAAGAAGCTCTTAAATGGGGAGAAAGTCGCTGTGAATGTGTTATCCTCTTTACAGACATCCCAGAGTTTTATGAAAAGCTTTCTTTTCAAAAGGTTCAAGAGTATAGATTTCACCTAGATTGCAAGCATGCAAAAGGATCTAAAGCTTTAACTCCAATGGTAGCGCCAAAAGATGAGCCTCTTTTTCTT
>CANNLR010000161.1 GCA_947505635.1 Chlamydiota bacterium | reverse complement strand
CTTTTGATGGTGAGATATCCTGTTTGCAACATTAAAGCAGGCAGAGGAATAGCATTTACATCAAAATATTTAGGCTCAACTTCGCTCATTCGAAATTCTTCCATATGAAAGATAGCAGAATTTTTCTTGGCATACTCTTTTTTTAGGATTTCTATTAAGAAAGAGGGAGTCCCAGAGTCGAACCAATAGTTTCCAGATTTCTCATTACGCAGAGCTTTGGTAAAAGAAAAAGGATTATATACAGTGGGGGCATTTTCTGTGAAACGATACCCATTATATAATTCTTTTAACTCAATTCTTAAATCATTAAGAGAAACTTTTTTTTGCTCTGCTATTTTCTCTAAATATGGAATAAAATACTCATCAATTTCTTTTTCTGTGTATCCACAGACACAAGCAAATCCAGGCATATTAGAAACATCTTCTGGATGACTCATCCCTGAAAAAAGACCTGCTTTAGCAAAAGCGCTCACTCCGGTAATAAATAGAAAATGTATACATTCTCCTAAGCTTTTGACAGTAGTAAAAAAACTTTGGACAACACTTAATACTTCATTTAATTGAGGACTGTGCAATGTTGTGAGGATGGCATGGTCGTATTCATCTATTAAAATAGCAACTTTTTTAAACTTAACAAATAAGGCTCTAGTTAGTGTCTTTAAAGCATCATTTGGGCTAGAAAGTGGAAGTGTAATAGATAATCCATACTCAACTGCTATATTAGATAAATCTCGACAAAGGGAAGTCTTTACAGTATTTGCATCCGTACTATCCAAGGAAGAAAAATCTAAATGAATTACACCATATTCAGACCATTCATAATCACTTTTTGAAATCCAAAGCCCCTTAAAAAGTTCTTTTTTGTTGAGTAGGATTTCTTTTAACGTAGAAATGAATACGGACTTTCCGAATCTACGGGGGCGCGATAAGAAAAAACTTTGTCTTTGCACGATAAGATCGTAAGCATATTTCGTTTTATCAATATATAGACAATTAAATTCTCGAATGCTTGAAAAGGACTGAAGAGAAAATGGAAGTGCGAGCATGAATACACCTGAAAATTGTATTTTATTATACTATACCAAAAAAACTAGCATTGCACAAGTTCTTAAAAATCTCCACAATTCTATCTAATAATCAAAAAGTCTTGTAGACCTTTTAGAGAAGGCTCAAAAGCTATCTTGATATCTTTTAGGGAGAAGGAGAGAGCTAAGCCTTCGATAAGAGTGAAAATAGCACTTAGATCTCCTTCAACTACAGCTTGCACAGATCCGTCACTACAGTTTTGAACGGTACCGGTTACTTTAAGTTCTAAAGCCTGGTTTCGTGCTTTAGCACGAAAACCAACTCCTTGTACTTCTCCGTAAAAGGTGATAGTTAGTCTGTGCATGAATCGCATCCTTCCTCTTCTATTCCTGTAAGGGGTCTAAATTCCACTTCTTCCCAAGCAAAATTATGTATATGGGATAAAGCTTCTTCAATAGAGGATGAGCGGTTAACAGATTCTCGTAAATACTTTGTCCCACGTCCTAGCTTTAGATACCAGCTACCAATTCTGCGAACATCGAGTAGAGCTCTTCTATCATTTTGATAAGATAGCACGTGAGAGATATGCTCTAAAAAGGCTTTTTTATAATCTAAGCTTGTTCTTTTAGTGAGGATGCCTGTTTGTAAAAAAGTGGCAATGTCTTCGATGACCCAAGGTTGTCCCATCGTGCCTCTTGCTACCAAAATGGCATCGCAGCCTGTTACTTCGAAGATTTTTTTTGCAGAGATAGGATCAAAGACATCGCCGTTGGCGATGATCTTTATTTCTTTAGCTTCTTTTTTACAGTCACGGATGTAGTCCCAGTTTGCAGGGCCTCTATAACCTTGGACTCTTGTCCTTCCGTGGATGCAAATTGCAGAAGCCCCTGCTTTTTCAGCTATTTTTGTAATCTGAGGAGCGAAGATGGACAAAGAGTCCCAGCCAGCTCGTATTTTGACTGTGACGGGAATTTTGACAGCAGCTTTTATATTGGCGATAATTTCCCCAATTTTTTCTGGAGTTTTTAATAAGCCAGAGCCACTGCCATCTTTTGTCACCTTGTCTACAGGACAGCCGCAGTTTAGGTCGATTACATCAAATCCTAGATCTTCCAGAATTTTGGCGCAAGGACCTGCAAGGTCAAGTTTGCTACCGCAAAGTTGCGCCCCGATAGGATGCATAGATGTTTCGTAATCTAATATTTTGAAAGTGTGTGGGTCATTGCGAATAAGCGCATCCATTTTCACCATTTCGCAGTAGACGAGTCCTGGCTTGTAAGCCGAAGTCATGCGACGAAAGGGGAGGTCAGAGCATCCGGCTAGAGGTGCACAGAAAATATTAGAAGGGAGATCTAAAGAGCCTAGCTTAAAGGGGGTTTGAAGAAATGTCATCGGGATAAAAAGCTTAAAATAAGATTTTCTGCGATCTGCAGGGAAAAAAAAGCTAACATAGGGCTTAAGTCTAATACGCCACCAATAGGAGGGATTATTTTTCTAAATAGGTTGAGGTAGGGATCTGTATAGTAGCTGACAAAACGCATAAAAGAGTGCTGGGAAAACTTGGGAAACCAAGATCCTACAATGCGAATTAAAATTAAAATAGTGTATACAGAAAAAACTAAACGGACAACGTAAGCGATAAGTAGCATAAAATACCCCATAAAACAATGGCACTAGTTTACTGGATAGCATGATTTTTTTCTATCTATTGCCTAGATAGCCTTGAAAATAGTAAGTTAATTTTGTCGAAATTATTTTTTAACGCAAAGTGCTTTTAGGAATATCTAGTTTCTGCTCTAATGTACACCGCATCAGCTAGGATGAAATATTTCCTGTTAAAATTAAGGAGCTTGTAGGTGTTAAAGAAAGTACATTTATTTTTTTTAGGGGCAAGTGTTTTCATAGGGAATCTTACAGCTTATGAATTTGCTATTGCAACGATGTTCCAAGATGAGGCTCCTTACTTTAAAGAGTGGATAGAGTACCATATGATGGTGGGGGCGGAACATTTTTGGCTTTACGATAATGATAGCCAAGATAATGCAGCAGAAATTTTACAGCCTTATATAGAAAAGGGGATTGTGGAAGTGATTCCTTGGAGCGAACCTCTTTGTGGTGCAGATAAAGCAGAAGGGTTCCCGGCTACCTTACAGGTGAAAATGGTTCGGGATGCTATCACAAGAGCCAAAGGACAGGCAAAATGGATTGCTGTTATCGATATTGACGAATTTATTTTACCTAAAAAAGATAAGACAGTTCCAGAGTGTCTAAAAAATCATTTTTCAGGTGCTCAAGCTGTCTTTGCAAGTTGGTTGAATTTTGGGACGAGTGGAGTCTATATCCCAAAAGGGGACCCTATTATTTGTGAGCTCACAGCCTGTGCTATGAAAAGTCATCCTAAAAATGGAAATGGTAAAAGCATCTGGCGTCCAGAAGAAGTAGATCTAGATAGTATCCACTGGGTTCATTGGGCTAGGTTAAAACCTGGGGCAGAATATAGGAATGGAGATGGAACTCCTGTTATAATGGAGGGAGAGGGGGCCAATTGGGATTGGGACTATCATGATAAATATATACGGATTAACCATTACTTTTTAAGAGATGAGAATTTCTTTCAAGGAAAGAGATTAGCCCTGGCTCAAAAAGGGGCTGGAGCTTATTCGGAAAAGGTTTTATGGGAATTTTATGATCTGTTATCAAGGCAAAAAGATCGAACGATGAAAAATTTTGTTAAAACGCAACATCCGGATAAGTATAAAGAATTCTGGGAAAAATAGGAGTTGTCATACTCTTTTGTCTATGGAGAATTGTCGTAAGTTAGCCTTACCTTAATTCTTTTGCGGCATCCTTTTGAGGGACTTTTTTGTCTTTTAAAACTCCTAGAATCTAATCAACGGTAATGAGCTCGGCCCCCGTAGGTGAACTTTTGAAAAATAG
>CANNLR010000160.1 GCA_947505635.1 Chlamydiota bacterium | reverse complement strand
GGATTTTCTTTTAGGAAATGCATTGAAGGCTAAGCAAAAATTTGGATGGGAGCCTAAGGTGTCTTTTGAAGAACTTGTTTCTTTGATGGTAAAAAAAGACCGAGAGGCCTGCATGTGAACGGAAAGGTTTGCGTTGATGCTAGGATGTTATTTTCTTCAGGAATAGGAACTTATTTACAAAAACTTATTCCTCGAATGGAAAGATCTCTTCAGATGACATTGCTTATAAAAAAGTCAGAAGAAAAATGGGCCAAGGAACATTTTTCTTCTGAGTTAAGGATCGTAGATATACCTATTTACACAATAAAAGAGCAGGTGCTTTATCCTTTCATGATTCCTTCTTGTAATCTTTTTTGGTCTCCCCATTATAATATTCCTCTTTTTCCTATTTTAGCCAAAAAACGGGTTGTAACAATCCATGATGTATGTCATTTAGCGATGCCTCACTTTTTTCCAAAGTGGAAAAGAGTCGCTGCTGCTTTTTTATTAAAAGAGGCCGTAAGAAGATCGGATCTTGTATTGACGGTATCGGAGTTTTCTAAAAAAGAAATAGCAGCGTATCTGCCCATTGCTGAAAGTAAAATACAAGTGCTAGCTAATGGAGTAGAAAAAAGGAGTATACAAGGTGTTCATAGTCTGCAAGAGCTTGGAATTCACAGGCCCTTTATTTTATATGTGGGGAATAATAAGCCCCACAAGAATCTAGATCGACTTCTTAAGGCCTTTTTTCTATTACCTCCTTATTACGACCTTGTTTTAGTGAGTTCTGAAAAAGATTTGCCTAGAGAAGCTCCCCATGATAGGATCAAAAGATTCCATCAGGTGTCTGAAGACAGGCTTTGTTTTTTGTATGAAAAAGCAAAGCTTCTTATTCAACCATCTTTATATGAAGGATTCGGATTAACTCCTCTAGAGGCTATGAGTGTTGGGTGCCCTGTTGTTGCTTCTAGAATTGCAAGCTTGTCAGAGGTGTGTGGAGAGGCTGCCTATTATGTGGACCCTTATGATGAGAAGGATCTTTATAGAGGGATGAAGAAGGTGTTAGAAAACCAGGAGCTGCAAGAGCTATTAATTAAAGCAGGGCATGAACAAGAAAAACTCTTTTCTTGGGATAGAGCGGCTGAAAAACTTATAGGACTTTTCATGCAAGAGGGTTTTTTGTGAAAGTGGCATTAGTTCATGACTGGCTGATTACAGAAGGAGGAGCAGAAAAGGTATTGCAAGCTCTTCTAGAGGTATTCCCCGCTCCGGTATATACCCTATTTTTTGATCCTAAAAGGATGAAAAATCCTTTTTTTTTGGATCAAAAAATAACGACTTCTTTTTTGCAGAAATGTCCTTTTTCGACAAATAACTACAAGTGGTTATTACCCTTATTTCCATATGCTATTGAAAGGTTGGATTTTTCTTGGGCAGAGGTTATTGTGTCAAGTTCTCATGCCGTGGCAAAAGGAATTAAAAAAAGGGAAGATCAACTTCATATTTGCTATTGTCATACGCCAATGCGATATGCCTGGGACCTTAAAGAGTCGTATTTGCATACATGCCCCCCCTTGCTAAGAGGAATTGCAAATGGCTTATTAAAGAAGCTTCGTAGCTGGGATCAAAGGGGAGAGGCAACAGTAGATGCTTTTATTGCAAACTCTGAGTACGTAGCTAGAAGGATCAAGGCCCATTATAAAAGGGAATCCACGGTAATTTATCCTCCTGTTCATATAGACAAATTTTTCCTGGCCTCTAAAAAAGAGGATTATTATGTAACCCACGCTAGATTGGTTCCTTATAAAAGGATTGATCTTTGGGTAGAGGCATTTACTTATATGCCGGATAAGAAATTGGTCATTATAGGTGAAGGTCCTGAAGAAGAAAGACTAAAGCGTCTTGCAAAAAAGAATGTAGAATTTGTAGGTTTTTTGGAGCTTGAAAAGCTAGCTTGTATGCTTTCTAAAGCTAAGGCTTATTTATTTGCTGCAGAAGAAGATTTTGGTATTGCGGTTGTAGAAGCTCAAGCTGCGGGGTTGCCTGTTTTAGCTCTTAAAAAGGGAGGTGTCTTGGAAACGACTGTAGAAGGAAAATCAGCACTTTTCTTTGAAGAGGCTACGATCGCTTCTTGTGTAGAGATCATTCAGTCTTTTGAAAAAAAAGAAGACTCTTTTGATTCTAATTGGATTCGAAAGAGTATAGAAAAGTTTGGAGAACCGAGATTTAAAAGAGAAATATTAGCATTTGTAGAAGAAAAAAAAAGGGATTTTTATGAAAATCGTGATTTTAGCCGGGGGCCAAGGATCTAGGTTGTGGCCGCTTTCTCAAAAGGCCCATCCCAAACCGCTTCTTCGTCTAGGGGGAGCTCATTCGTTACTTCAAAAGACCTTATTACGGTTTTTAGGGACTTATGATGCAGATTCTATTGTCGTTGTTACAGGTGAGGAGTCTTCGTTACTAGTAGAAGAACAGTGTTATGAAGTGGATTTAGGAAAAAAAATATCGATTCTTTCTGAAAGCACGAGCCTAAGTACAGCGCCCGCTCTTGCTTTAGCTCTATGTTTTTTACAAGAAGAGAAAAAGTTAGATTCTTTAGAACCTGTTTTGATCGTTCCTTCAGATGGACTTATTTCTCCGTTGGATAATTTTTTAGAAGAAGTTTCTTTATCACAAAGGCGTGCTAAAGAAGGATTTATTGTACTATTTGGTGTGGTTCCGTCAAAAGCAGAAACAAGTTATGGATACATAAAACTTGGAGCGCCAGAAGGACATTTTTTTATTAAAAATCAATTTATAGAAAAGCCGGTAAAGATCGTTGCAGAAAAACTGATAGCAGAGGGGAATGTCCTTTGGAATACAGGACATCTTCTTTTGACAGCCGATACCTTTTGGTCTGAGATCTCTCTTTACGCCCCTGAGATAGGAAGGTTAAAACATTTGGGATGGGAAGAAGCTAATGAGCAATTACCCAATTTGCCAAGCATTTCTATTGACTATGCATTACTAGAAAAAAGTCAAAAAGTTATAGCTTGTAAGATGGCGGTTACTTGGTCAGATCTTGGAACATGGGATCGTGTATATGAGGCTTTTGAAAAAGATACACGAGGAAATGTTCAGATAGGAAATATAATGGATTTTGGCTCTAAAAATTGTTTTTTCTTGTCCGACAAAAAGAAGGTCGTTGCAATAGGACTTGAAGAAATGGTTGTTATAGAAACCGAAGAGGCTCTTTTCTTAGCAAAAAAAGAGGATTCTTATAAAATTGGCGAAATATTAAAACAGCAGGAAGAAAAAAATAATAGAGAAATAAAGGTACTAGACGGAAGGTAAGGTATGGACTATAGTTGAGTCCTGAAGAGTTATTTGGAACAAAACTATGACGACGATAAGATCTATTTCTTTTTCTTGTACGTTGGGTCTTTTTGCTTTATTTCTTTCGGTAGGAAATCTTTTCCGATTAGTAGAGAGTTCCTTGTTTTCTGATTCTTTAATGATTTCTGAAGCTGTGTTATACATAAGTGCTTTTATTAGCGCTTTTTTTATCCGTTCTTATACGAAATGGCTTTTTGGGATTAGTCCTTGGATTGTTGCTATTTTTTGTTCTTTTTTATATGGATGGTATTTACAGGGGATGGATATTCATGCAAGTCTATATGCCCTTAGGCTGGTGGCTCTTTTTTGTACAATGAGCGTTCTTGCAGAGATCTGTTTTGAAAGGTATAGAGGATCGATTCAAGCTTTTTTTGCGTACCTTTGTAAGGCTTATGGTGTTTCTCTTGTCTTAGGATTTATTCTCTATTTTTTCTTTCCAGATTCAGAAAAACTTTGGCTTTTTCTAGGTCAATACCACGTTGGCTTTCAGGGTGATCCTCACATAGGAAGATTTGTCTCGGTCTACTTTGATCCTAATTATTATAGTTGCATTGCAGGATTAGTTTTTTTACTTGCTTCTTACCTATATGAGAAGACAGGGAAAAAAAGGTATCAATTGCTC
>CANNLR010000159.1 GCA_947505635.1 Chlamydiota bacterium | reverse complement strand
GGGAAATGCGCACAAGGATGTTTTTACGTACAACAGAGTTTTTGTGGCAAGAGGGGCATACGGCGCATGCGACGGCAGAAGAAGCTAAAAAAGAAACTAGACAGATGTTGGATGTCTATGAAGAGTTTTCTAGAAATTATCTTGCTATCCCCGCGATTAGAGGAGAGAAAACTCCATCAGAGAGATTCCCTGGGGCTGTAGATACCTATACTATTGAGACCATGATGCAAGATAAGAAAGCTTTGCAAGGGGGGACCTCTCACTTTTTAGGGCAAAATTTTGCAAAAGCATCTGAAATTCAATTTAGAGATGAAGAGGGAATTATACAACATGCTTGGACAACCTCTTGGGGTATGACAACGCGTATGATTGGGGCATTAGTAATGACTCATAGTGATGATGATGGCTTAGTGCTGCCTCCAAGAGTTGCCTCTGCGCAGATTGTGATTATTCCAGTCCTTCATAAAGAAGAGACAAAAAAAGATGTATTAGAAGCTTGTAAATCTTTAGCAGAAGAGCTTCGTAAAATCTCTTATTTTGGATTTCCACTGCAGGTGGTTTTAGATGAAAGAGATCTCCGAGGTGGGGATAAAGTCTGGTCTTGGATCAAAAAGGGAGTTCCATTACGAGTAGAAATAGGACCTCGAGATGTTGTTAATGGGAAGGTATGCATGACACGTCGAGATAGACCTCATAAGGAAGTTTCTTTCCTTTCTAGATCAGAGTTTATCGAAAATGTACCCTCTATTTTAGATGAGATGCATGAGATTTTTTATCAAAAAGCCCTAGCTTTTCGTGAAGCTCATACTCATAAGATTGATACAAAAGAAGAATTTTATCGATTTTTTACTCCTAAAAATCCAGAACAACCTGAAATCCATGGAGGATTTGCTTTTTGTCATTGGAGTGGAGATCCCGAGGTTGAAGAGATTGTGAAAAAAGATCTCAATGTCACCATTCGATGTATTCCCTTAGACAGTCCTGAAGAAGAGGGGCTTTGTGTCATTAGTGGCAAAAAAAGTTCAAAAAGGGTTATTTTCGCAAAGTCTTATTAATTATTTACAATCCTATAGTAAACTATCTGCTGTAGGATTATTTTAATTTAAAAGTGTATTTATTTCATGTTGACGGGAATTGATTTTCTATCTATCTTTTTATTTTTTTTAGATGAAAGGTTTTATTATGACGAGTATTGCAAGTTCTATTAGCTTGAGTTGGGATAGTCAATATTTTTTTATTGCAAAAGAGGATCCTCTAGACAGGCTCGTTGCTAAAGTAAAAGAAGTTGTCTCAAACATTTTAGAGGCTGCCGTTGGGGTAGCAATTCTTTCTGTTGGGATTGTACTTAAGGCTACTGAAGTGTGTTTTCATCTAGCTTTGACAGCGGGTGCAATTTGTGCGACTATGGCGGTTGGGTATGTAGCTCTTCATGTAGCTGTAGCGGTTACTTGTGCAGCTATTTATGCAGCTCTGATTGTAGGTTATGTTGGGGTGGTCTTGACTGTTGCAAGTATGCCTGCGATTATTGTACTTTCTATCATCGGAAGTCTTTAATTAGGCTCTTCATAATTTTTTATAATAAATTTTAGTGTTATGATTGGATAGAGACTTTGAAATCGAAGTCTCTATCCAATCATGGCATTATCTTAAGCTAACTGTTAGAAGTGTAGACAGGACAAAAAGAGAAACGCCTGTTACCTTAGCAGCTGTATCCCAATAAAAAGAATTTGGTTCTAGTGCAAGTGGCGTTGAGGGTGGGGTCGTTGATTCTACGATCTTTTGCATAGGTACTACAGGTTCTTGTTGCGGAGGAGTCTTTTTCTCCTTAGAGAGTTCTTGCATGAGAATTGCCCCAGAAACTAAAGCCATTAGACCTAGAGGCCATGAACTGGCAGTGGATCCTGTAGGATCTTCTCCTTCACTTCCAGGTGTTGATTTTGTTGCAGAGGGGATGACGGCAAGACTTTTAGGTGTAGTTGGGATAATAGCTAGATCTTTTGAAGTTAGTGTCTTTTTTGCTATGTCTGCAATGATAGTTTCTTTTGGAGTTGGTGTTTGAGGAAATCTTAACATCCCAACGTTAGGAGGAAAACAAAGTCCGTCTTTAACAAAATCATACTCTTCTTTGGGTTCCATTTGGGTTGGCGCCGAATTGCCTTTCAAGAGTTCCTTGCTAGTCGGGAAGCAGAGTCCTTCTAGTGCAAAATCTGACATCGTATATTTTGTTTCCAATTCTTTTGGAGTCTGATACCTTTGCATAGAGGTTGCAAATAGGTTGGATAGTTCGGAATTAGGCAATTTGTGTTCAATAGATAATAATGACCTAGATAAAGAAGGTAGTATTTTATTCATATATTCTCCGTTAAATAATTGTTAATTTGTATTATTTTACTATTTAATTACAATTATTGTCAAAATTATATCAATCTTATTGCAGGTTGTAAAATTATATTTTTAATTATGAGTCTTTAAAAAAATCCTTTTTTTTGTTTTAGGAGAATATTGCTTTATCATAGTAAGATTTCTACTTGTGATTTACTTATGAAAGGGGAACTTTTTATGCTTACATTTTTGCGCGTCCATCAAAAAACTTTTATGATCGCCGTTACGGCCTCTGTAGTTGTTTCTTTTTTATTTTTTGGAATTTCAGGAGGAGGGGGAGCTGAGGATAGGATTAAAGAAAAATTTATAGGAAAAGCGTTAGATGGATCTGCTATCACTCAACAAAAAGTGGATAGAATGGTTAAATTTTTATCCTATAGTCACTTAGATCTTTTAAATGATAGGGTTTTAGCTCCTAATTGGTTGAATGATGGTGTGTTAGAAAAAGATTTTATGAAAACGTCTTTAGGCTATTTTCTAGCTGAAAAGATGTTCTCTCAAATAGAGAAGGATCTAACCTCTACGTTAGAGATGGCTAAGTCTTTTGAGCCGTATCGTCATCCCCATGCTCCTTTTCTAAGTGCAGGAGGGCTTTGGTCTCAATTTGCTCCAGAGGCAACAAGGGTTGCTTCTGAAATTGTTCGGACAGGTCCCAAAGTGACACCAGAGACGTTTTTTCTTCTATCGCAGCTCTATTCTCAACAGAAATCAGTCCCTTTAACTTTCTTTAAAAGAATGATAGCCTATCAACAAAATCAAGACCCACGTATTCAACAAGATGACCAGCTAGCCTATGCAGATCTCTCTTTATTTGGATTGCATTCAGCAAAAGAGTGGTTTGGGTCCACTTACCTAAGAGCTGCAGCCCAAGTGATTATCAACGCAGCAGCGGAAGCTAAGAGTAGGGGATTAACTATTTCAACAGTAGAGCTAAGAGAGCAATTACTCGTTAATGTTGAAGAGGCAGCTAAGAGATCTGGAGAAAAAATAGAAGCAGAGCATTTATATGGAGTATTCATTCAGCAAGTGCGGAAAGAGGGGATGGATGAAAGGGAGTGTTTAGATCTTTGGAAAGATATTACTCTTTTTAGAAAATTGCTTACTTCTTTTAGAGAATCTATAAAGTTAGATTCTGATGTTTTACAAAAAGCTCATGAGGCTTCTAAAGACTTAGCAACAATTGAACTATTTTCTTTGCCAACTTCGATGCAGTTTAAGGACTTGGCTTCTCTTTTGAAATTACAACTTTATGTCGAGGCTGTCTCGGGTGTGACCCAAAAAGAATGTTTTGCCTTTCCTAAAGAACTTTTTTCTATTTCTGAAATAGAAAAAAGGATGCCGGAATTAATTCGACAAGAGATGGTAGTGGAATATAAAGAGCTTGATTTGAAAAAAATGGCAAGTCAAGTGGGCTTAAAAGAAATGTGGAATTGGCAAGGGGGAGATTTAGGCTGGGCCTGTTTGCAAAAACAATTTCCTTTTTTATCATCACATAAAACATCTATCAAAGAAGATAGGCTCGGTCTTTTAGAGGCCTTGGAAGAGGAAAAGCAAGCAGAGGTTGATGGGTTTGCAAGACAAATGATTCTATCTTC
>CANNLR010000158.1 GCA_947505635.1 Chlamydiota bacterium | reverse complement strand
TTTTCCGTTCTGCACATCAAAAGTATGCCCAATCATATCAGGTACGATCATCGATCTTCTTGACCATGTTTTAACCGGCTTTTTAGTTCCTGTTAGATTCAACTTGTCTACTTTTGCTTGCAAATGGTGGTCTACAAAAGGACCTTTTCTCAGAGATCTTCCCATATGTTCCCCTATTTCCTACGATCTTTAACTAGCCACTTATTACTCTTTCTCTTCGATCGAGTCTTAAACCCTTTCGTATATTGAGCCCAAGGAGTTTGAGGAAGATATCCGTTATGCTTCCCTTCACCGCCCCCGTGAGGGTGATCTACAGGGTTCATTGCTGTTCCCCTGACGGTTGGGCGAACACCACGCCACCGCATTCTTCCTGCTTTTCCTTCTGATCTAAGATTCCAATCAGCGTTTGATAAAGCTCCAAAAGTAGCCTTACAAGCCTCATTAATCATTCGAATCTCGCCAGATGGCATTCTAACTGTCACATATCCACCACTTTTAGCCATAAGCTGCGCGGAAAGCCCTGCAGATCTTACTAACTTTCCCCCTCTTCCGGGAACAAGCTCTATGTTATGAATCACAGAACCTAAAGGCATAGATTTTAGTTTCATGCAGCAACCAGCTTCAAAAGAAGCTTCTTCGCCAGACAGAACACTATCACCCATTTTAAGCCCTTGAGGAGCTAGGATATATCTTTTTTCCCCGTCTACATAATGCAAAAGAGCTATATGAGCGGTTCTATTAGGATCATACTCAACAGAAGCTACGCTAGCTGGTATATTCTCTTTATCTCTTTTAAAATCTACTAGACGGTAAGCTCTTTTACAACCGCCTCCTTTATGTCGACAAGTAATGTGGCCATGGTGGTTACGACCATTTGTTGCAACTTTTTTTACAAGAAGCGACTTCTCAGGTTTTGGAGTAGCTCTTTTAGCTGTTCCAATTCCACGAGTAAGCTCATCATTACTATTTAAGACTAAATGTCTTTGACCGGCTGTTATAGGACGAAATTTCTTAGTCATATCTTATACACCTTTATTCTTCTCTGGAATCTCATCGCCCGGCTGGAGCGTTACGATTGCTTTTTTACATGTAGGACCACGACTCACTCTACCCTTAACTTTTTTAGGCTTAGATTTCGTATTGATCGTGTTAACAGAAATAACGTGAATATTAGATTCTGCATAGATTTCTTCTACGGCTGCAGCAATCTCCATTTTATTCGCTCTTTTATCTACAATAAAAACATACTTAGGAGTATTACATCTCTTAAGAGAAGGATTGCTTTCTTTCTTATGCAAACCTTGTAACATCTCTACCTTTTCTGTTAGATATCGAGCCTTGATAACATCATAAGGACTTTTCTTATTCATATAACAACTTCTCCGCCTAGAATGCTTACCAATTGATCTATATTTCCATCAAGCAACACGATATCTTGATTCAATATCACCTCATATCCATTTAAATTAGGCAAAAGGGAAAAGGAAAGCTTTGGAACATTTCGTAAACTTTTTACAACAACATCTTTTTGTACTGCAGAAGCTACATAAGACTCTTCTATTTTAGCAAGCTCTTCTACACTTTCTATTTCATAATCCATAGAAGCAAAGAAATCTCCACCAACAAAAAGAACTCTTTTTTGACACAAGTTCATTTTCTTAAGAAAACCTACAATAGATTTTGTCTTAGGCTTGCTCAATCCTTCAACAGAAAGAATATGCAAATGTTGTTCTTGGATTTTTTGAACCAAAAGAGATCGTATAACTGCACGTTTCTCTTTTTTGTTAATCTTTACGTGTTGATCAAACTTAGGTTTAGGTCCAAATACCCTTCCCCCACCCTTGTATTGAGGAGAACCAAGATACCCTTGACGAGCTTTCCCTGTTCCCTTTTGAGGATGCGGTTTTTGTCCTGAATGATTCACTTCTGCTCTACTCTTTGTGCTAGCAGACCATTGTCTTTGATTCGCTCGATAAGCAACCAAATAATCTTTAACCATCTGAGTGTTGGCAACTCCTTCCAATAAAGCGTCATCCAGAGCTACGCTCCCAATCTGCTCTCCACCAAGATTATATTTCTTAATATCAGCCACAGTTCATACCCCTATTTCTTTTTCACATTGAAAGTGGTCTTCTTTATAGCCTTAGCTATATAAACAACAGCTTCATTAGCCCCAGGAATTGCTCCCTCTACTAAAATAACCTGTTTTTCCTCATCCACTTTTATTACTTTTAGATTCTGCACTGTCACTTTTTCTGCACCCATGCGGCCGGCTTTCTTCTGACCAGGTAAACATCTACCAGGAGTACTTCTCATACCACAAGATCCACCATGTCTATGGAATCCTGATCCGTGAGAGGCAGGACCTCCTCTAAAATGGTGTCTCTTTATTACACCTTGATACCCTTTACCCTTAGAAATACCACAGACATCAACATATGCACATTCCGAAAAATATCCAACACTGATCTCTTGTCCTAAAGTGTACGAAGATGTGTCTAATACTCTAGACTCCTTCGACTTTCTTCTTGGCTCTATATTCTTCAAAGCAAACGCATCTCTAAGACCCTTAGAAATATTTTTCTTCTTAGACTGAGATAATTTAAATGCAGATAACTGAACTGCATTATACCCCTGTTTTTCTTTCGTGATCACTTGAGAAATCACATTCGGCTCTGCGTGAATGACTGTGCAGACAACAATGTTCCCATTGTCATCAAACATCTGCATCATTCCTTTTTTTCTTCCCATTAAAGTTAGGCTCATACAACACCTTATTCAACTGATAATTCGCTACTTAGACTTTTTTCTTCCGACTCCCGCAAGAAATAGACACTGAAAAGAGACAGATTCCTGCATCACTTAGGACTGCATTTTTACACAAAAAGCTCTATCAAAAGGCTAAAGCGAAAAGATTATCAAAAAAGTTGATTTTCATACAACCAAAATCATCAAAAAAGACCGCTTTAACCACATAAAGTCTATATTCAAAAAAAGACAATGCCCATGATCTTACCGAAACGGCTGTTTTTTTTCTTGTCTTTTTTTTTATATTTTCTTAAACACCCAAAATAAGCGTTAATTTAAAATTATATTTTTAACAAAACCATCGCTTATCGCAAAATCCACTACATTCTTCAATCCAAAGAAAATGCCCTCCAAATTGAGGGCATTTTCTTTTCTACATTCTGGACAAAAAAATTATACTATTTTAGAAAAACCATATTTAGCCAACTTACATGCCGCACTAACAGAAGAGGCCCCTACTAAGGCTGTCTTACTAGCACCTGTTAATATAGTTACAGCTAAACCAAGATCTCCCATGTTTTTTGTTAGATCTAGCGCATTATTAACCAAATCTTTATGGCTAACATCTCCCTTGCCAGATACATAACTAAAAACTCGCTCTGCCGCAATAGACGCCCTAGCTGTAGCACCTACAGCTAATGCCCGAAAATTACTTACTTCAACCATATCGGAAATGCCCTTAAAAAAAGGAATAGCCAATTGATTTTCTAAAAAGCCAATAACATCACAAGCCGCATTAAAGAGTCCAGTAACTGCACTAACACAATCCATAGCAATGGAACACGTTTTTTTCATAAAAAACTCAGATACTTTTTCTTTAGTTTCCAAGATTGCATCTGGAAAAGTTTTTAAAGCATTCCATCCATCCAAAGTTCCTAGGACGCCCTGGAAAGCCTTTTCAGAAGAAGTAGCCTTTCCAAATCCAAGAGTCTCTTTTGCTGTAATAACAACATCCCCGACCTTTCCTAACATGATAACTGTTTCAAGATCTTTAACATCTTCGTTTAAAACAGAAAAAGCTCTTCCCGCTTGGCTAGATGCGTTACTTACAATGTTAAAAACTCCTTGACCCAATCCATAAACCTGACTTCCTATATTTGATACTGTCATACTCTCTCCTCTTATATTAATATTAATTAGTTATTACTCAAAAATAAAACACTTATGCTGTCCTGTATTTTTCTTCTTTTCAG
>CANNLR010000157.1 GCA_947505635.1 Chlamydiota bacterium | reverse complement strand
TTTAATCAATAAAAAATGGCATATAAAATCATATTTTTCATCTATGAGATAAGCAGAAAATTATGGGAAAAAGAGGAATGAGCGTAGGATGCTTTCTAAGAATTCAGACACTTAAATATTCATTTGATGCTTGTGGGTAACGACAAGCTCCGCAGCAGAAAGTCCAATAGCTTCTTGATTTGTCTTTAAAAACTCCATAACCGATGCAGAAGTATCATATATCTTGCCTATTCTACCTTTTAAAGAGTCATTTTTGGGAATCTGTTGCATTAAATCTTGTACCGCTAAAAAAAATTTGTTTTTTCTTTCAGATATATATTTGAAAATTGACCTATATGAAAAGTTAAGTTTGGATATAGTTCGAGGGTAAGGAGATTTGTCGTACATCCATTTTTCAGAAGCTTTTCCAGAGAAAACAGTTCTTTAGGTCTTGTCCCATGCCTCTCATAGGCACTTATTTCGTTAGCATCAAAAGAAAATGCAATATCTTGATCTTTTTCACAATTATAAGAGAGTAGATCCTTATTGGTAGACACAATTCCAAATTCATTCCGTAAAAACAAGGACTTATTATAACCATATGCCTGGCCGGGTGAAAACATTATGGGATTGGTTGGCTCTGCGACAAGAAATTGATCTCTAACATTCAAAAATACAACCGTTACAACGAGAACTCGTGCTACTAGAGATGTGAAAGAAAACACTGCAGAAGCTTTGAATAGTGTGCTAGAAAAATTCATTAACTCTGAGAGCGCAATTTTTGCGTAAAGATTCGTTTTTTTAATGTAAGCGTCTTTTTCTTCTTGACTGGATGCTATAATACTAGAAAAAGCGTAAGTAATAGATAAACCGGCATGATAGGTCATAGCAAATGGCAAGCCTACACAACTGAATGCAATCAATACAAAACCAGATATTTTTTGCGCTAGTCGCATGCATGTTATTTGATCTTGAACGGTTTCTCTATCAAATAGATCGATTTTTGCAGCCTCTAATGAAGTCGCAATACAACCTGTATCTACAATAGGCCTTAGCTTATACAAGCAAGGGTTAAAAAAATCCGAAGCATTTATCTTATGAATAACCCAACTTGTGAAATGAGATTCTGCAAACGATGGATTAGAGTTCACAAAAGTTTCTGTATACGTTAACTTGTCAGCTAAGATCGCTAATGACATATTAATCCCCCATAAAAGCATTTATTAGTAATAAAGAAAAAAAATATAACATTCCCAGGAATTTCCTTTACTGCTTTTTCTATCAATATTGAAGATTGTCAAATTATTAAGAAAACCCTAATAGCTAATAGCCTTCATTTTGTAAAAAACTCTCCTAACATCTATATCTCTGTGGGTATAGTATTTGGGTGATGGTTAGGCCTCATTCACCTTTTTGGTCAACGGAAATTCTGACACTTATATAAACTTTTATATAAAGGAGACAGATGTTGCTCCTTAAGTGTTGACCGAAGATTCCCCTGGAGAGGTGAATGAGGCCTAGAATCGCCAATTCCTCTAGACTTTAACTTCCTCTCCCCTATAAGACAGGGCAGTCTAAAACGATTTAAGATCAGCAATAGTGAGTGATTAGCCTGCATGTAATAACACGAGTAATTTATACTTTATACGAGAAGCCTTCCCCATTCCAATCTGGCGCTCTTGCAGGCCATTAAAACATCCTCTTATCGAATAAATTCAATAGCAGTTTGAAGTTCTGTGCGGAGGGCAATAGAGGAGATCTGCTCTTTAAAGATCTTTTTTCATCCGGCTGTTTGACGCTTTTTGATCTGAGCTCCGAATCCGGCAACCTGGTTTATTGTAGAAGTTCTTGCGTAGCCAATAATCATTTTGCCTCAATAGGGTCTAGAGTTTTTAATAAAAACAGGACTTATGTGATAGGGATTTTCGGCACACAAAAACTTATCTTTAGGGCTAGGTCTGTTGGTGGTTTCTTTTGGAATTTAAAGATTTTTTTTATGATGTAAGGTGAAAAATACTAAGAATAGAGGATAACTTTAAGACACCCTTTACGGGGCTTGGTTAAATTGACATACAAGAATTTAGGGGAATAAAAAAAGCGATATCAAAAAATGATATCGCTTTAAGAAGCATTAAACGCTAAAATACCGAGGCATTTTAGTAAGTTTTTTGCCAGCTGTCTCTTCTGCGCTCGTTAGTTCTTGGTGCAAATCCTGTTCTTTTCTGTTCTGGATGTGCAATGTTG
Organism: Chlamydiota bacterium; assembly: GCA_947505635.1. Lineage (GTDB taxonomy): Bacteria > Chlamydiota > Chlamydiia > Chlamydiales > Rhabdochlamydiaceae > CAIJXB01. The sequence continues at coordinate 1,801 of CANNLR010000157.1, read as the reverse complement.
ACGATGAGTGTTCGACCGTGTAATTCAGCACCATGTGTAGCGTCAATTGCTTTTTGAGCAGACTCAGACGAATCCATTTCAACAAAGCCAAATCCTTTGGATTTTCCTGTCATCTTATCAGTAATGATTCGAGCAGATGTGACGTTGCCGAAAGGGGAAAAAATTTCTTTTAGTTCTTCTTCTGAAAGACTATATGGAAGGCTTCCTACATATAGTTTGTTATTTTGTGTCATACAGACTCCTTAAAAATGCATTCTCAAATTATTGTTTTCGTATATTATTTTCTTGGCAAAGTCTGCTTGCAAAGTAAAAAAATTAACAAAACGTATGTAGTTTATCAAATAGAGTCTTTTTTTGTCGATAAAGAAATATGAAAAATTGAATTCTTATAAAATAAAAAAATATGTATATGTTGATTTACTTTAAATAAAAGATTGAGGCGGTTCGTTATGAAAGTTATTTTCAGTCTGTTTGTGTTTTTTTTAAGCATGGTAGATGTGTCTGCGGAAAATGCCGAATATTGGCTTATTCAGCAAGATTTTATTAAAATGGGGACAAGGGAACTTTATGAAACACAAAAGTCCTTACAACTTAAAAAACAATCTTATCAAGTTATAGGGGTTGCAGATTTAGCAGACCCAGAATTTATCTTTTTAATGCCTATAAAAAAATTAGCGAATCTAGATCAATATGCTCCTTTTACAAAACAAATTGATGAGGGGCTCTTAGGATCTTGTATAAATTTTCAGATTTTTTCTTTGCATCAATTATTACAAAAAAGCTCTTTACGCCCTTATGAAACTTTTTCAGCTGATAGACCTTATTATTCGTATGCAATTTATGAAGTGGAGCAATCTGCTGGATCTGCCCTGGAAGAGATTATGATTAAGAAGTCATCTTCTCATAAGAAGGGGGATAGATGGTGTTTTTGGAAGTCTCTATTAGCTGGTGAATATCCTAAATATATATTTTGTGCGTCATTTGCCACAAAAGAAGAGATGAAAGAATGGTCAACAGAAGATCTAATAGACGAACCTGGATTAAAAAATATTCTTCGTAGCAAAAAAACAGGATGGATGAAAAGACAAAAAGAGTTTTGTCTTCCATAACCCTGTTATAGATACCTTGCAATAGTAAGAGGTTCCCAATTGCCTGAGGAAGTATAGGTTGAAAAGAGCTCTATGACTTTTTTGGTAAGAGGGCCTACTTCTCCCTGTTGAATGAGATGGTCATCGATTTGTATAACAGGCATAACCTCTTTGTTGCTTGCCGTAATGAACGTTTCGTCAAGATGAGGAATCTCTTTTTTAGAAATAGCTCGTACTTCTATAGGGAAGTGATCTTGGCAAAGACGCAATACGATTTCTCTTGTGATCCCTAGAAGAATCCCTTTTTCTGGAGGGGTGATTAAAATGCCTTGTTTAAAAGCAAAAAAATTACTTGTTGTTGCTTCTAGAATTTCTTGGTTTTCATTGAGATATAAAGATTCCAAAGCTCCTTTTTTTCGCCCTTCTTGTAAAGATATAATGGCGGGTAAATATTGGGTAGTCTTGCAATCCGGAAGGCAGCGTTGATGCGTGGTTGTAATCGTCTTAATTCCGTTTGTAAAGTGCACGGAGGGGTAAGGCGTTAACGGGTAAGCAAAGGCGATAAAAGACGTGTTCCCTGAAGGTAGGAGTTGGTCTGGACTTATTCCTCCTGTAACGATTAGTTTAAGACTAAATTCGCCAGCTCCATTTTGCTTTATGAGTTTTTCTAAAATTTCTTCCATTTCGTCGAAACTGTAGGGGAGGGAGAGTCC
>CANNLR010000156.1 GCA_947505635.1 Chlamydiota bacterium | reverse complement strand
TAGAATAACTTTCTACAAAAAAAGATTAAATAAATTCCTGGATTTATTTGTTTAGCTGGTTTAAAATTTTGCACCATTCAATAATTTTAAAAAGAAAAATCAAACAATGACATCAAAATTAAACAATACGATTTCTGGACAGAAAGGCAATTACATCACCCACGCAAAAAGAAACAAAAACACTCAAAAATTGCAATGCGATCAAACTCTAATCCTACGAACAGAAGAAACCTTCCGATTTGCCATAAAAGCTACAGAAACCTCGCAAGGCTCTCCTACATTTCGTAAAATTCATGAACAAACAAAAGCTGTAAGATCCTCTCTTGCTGGAGAAGGAGTCCCCCCTGATTTAATCACCACACTATCCCTATTACAAAAGATCACAAACCCAAATAACAATCGCTCAGGCACCGATTCCCCTGAAAGAATCATCCTCTTAGGAATTAAAATAAGCAACCTCGCAAAAGAAGGACTCAATCAAGCTAATACTTATAAATAAAAAAATAGACTTTTAGCTCCATTTTTTTGTCCTAATAAAATTCAAGAAGAGGGTTCCAGATCACTACCCTCTAGAGTTGATGGCTTTAAAGAATCTAATTGAGGATTAGACTTAATCTTCCAAAGAGGAAGCAATAAAAGTGCGGCAATACATCCGCAAACAGCTATAGCTATAATAAATCCTTCCCATCCTGATGTTTGAGCAAGCCACCCCAAAGGGTATCCCGCCACAGCAGCGCCTAGATAGGCAATCCATCCCACAAAACCTGTTGCTGTCCCAGCAGCTTTTTTATGAGAAAACTCCACGGCTGCAATACCTATAAGCATTTGAGGGCCAAAAATCAAAAAGCCCGCAACAAAAAATAAAGAAGAATGTAAAATAATCATTCCTCCAGGAACTAACCAAAGAGCTATGATAGCTAATACAACCCCTAAAGTAAAAAGAATACTCACAGGCGCCCTTTTCCCTAAAAATATTTTATCCGAGGCCCAACCCGCAACTAAACTACCAATGACGCCCCCTGCCTCCAAACACGCTACAGATGCGCTAGCAGCCAATACAGAATATTCTTTAGCCTCTACCAGAAACAAAACCCCCCAATCACTAATAGCCATTCTTATGATGTATATAAAAAAATAGGCACAGCCCAAAAGCCAAATTAACTTATTCGATAGCACATAAGTAAATAAGAGTTCCTTTAAAGAAAGATTATCCTCTCCCGGCTTGGAAGGAACTGAAAAATCATTCTTGAATTTTTCTACTGGAGGCAATCCTAAAGATTGAGGAGTATCTCGCAGTCGATTCACCAAGAAAAACCCCGCAAAGATACAAAGGATACCCGGCATAAAAAGAGCCCACCTCCATCCCCAGAAAAGAGCGCAACCTATAACAATAAAAGGAATTAAAAAACCTCCTAGACTATGAGAGGTATTCCAAATCCCCCACCAAGACCCTCTTTCTTTATGCGAATACCAATAAGTCAAAAGGCGAGCACAAGGAGGGGCCCCCCACCCTTGAAACCATCCATTCAAACCCCAAAAGAGGGCAAATAATGTAAGAGTTGAAGAAAGGCCAAATAAAATATTTGATATACCTGTTAAAAGAAGGCCGAAAGCCATGAAATATCGAGGATTTGCACGATCAGCTATTCCTCCACTCAAAAACTTACTCAAACCATAACTAATCGAAAATACGCTACCTAAAAAACCTAATTGTATTTTTTCAAAACCTAGATCTTCTATTAAAAATGGCATTGCAGAAGCAAAACTTCTTCTTGTGAAATAATAAAATATATAACCGATGTAAATACTATAAAAAATTCTAAATCGCCAATATTTATACTGTTTTTGAACCTCTTGAGGATCTTCTATCTCTTGACGATGGAGAGGGGTTTTAAAGCACTGTAAAATACTCAAGGGACACTCCAAAAAATTATTTATTTCACTAATTCTTCAGTGTCAACTATTTTATCGTTTAAGGCAACTCTTGTAAAGATTCGACTCCCGCTTCTTGATTCTTTCAATTAGAAAACTCAAACTTCTCCTTGGATATAAACAACAACATTGTTACACTTTAAAGGGACTGCTGTTTTTAAATATTGTTTTTATAAACCTTCGCTAAACACTATCCACACATCAGGAAGTGTTTTTTAGTAGTCTTGCTGTGACAATTTTAACAATTTAAGGAAGCGATTTCCTCCAAAGCAAAAAACTTTGTGGATTCATCGCTAAGGATGAAATAAACTCATGAAACATTTAGTTACTTGCCTACTAGGACTCTGTTTCTTCACTTCGGCTTTTACAGAAGAAACTATAGAACCCTGCCAAAACAACAATAAAGATGTCACTAAACTTTCAGAAGCTTTTGGTCACTTAATCGGAAAAAATATTACTTCCATGGGGCTAAAATTTGATATGTTGTATGTCATCAAAGGATTGCAAGACGCCGCAATAGGAAAGACATCTCCTATGACAGAAGCAGAATGCATTCAAGCTCTAACCTTGGCACAAGAAAGTTCTTTTAAAGAACAATCTTCTACCAACCTTACTCTAGCAGAAGATTTTTTGAAAAAAAACACAGAAACTGCAGGAATAGTCTCCATTGAAAATGGAAAAATCCAATACAAAGTAGAAAAAGAAGGTCTTGGAGATAACCTCCAAGAAAATAGCTCCCCTCTTATCCGCTACGTGGGAAAGTTTCTAGATGGTACTATTTTCGGAGCTTCTTCTGAAGATGAGATGATCTCCTTAGAAGAAATGATTTCAGGATTAAAAAATGGTATCATAGGAATGAAGGAAGGAGAAAAAAGAATTATCTATATCCATCCGGACCTTGCCTATGGAACCTCTGGATCTTTACCTCCTAATTCTCTTCTGACATTTGAAATAGAAGTTATAAAAGCGCAAGCTCCTGTATCAACAGAGGATTTTCCATCAGCTCCAGCACCTTCTTCTCCTGAAGTTGCTATATCAGATCCTTTGGAACAACTTAGATAACGTTCAAAGTTTACAGATACTCGAAAGGGGAATTTATCCCCTTTCTTCAACTTGAATAGAGGAGCAGCGTTTTCTCCCTACGCCGTCAAAAAAATATGAAAGTTATTCTTTATGAGCCTCAAATCCCACAAAATACAGGCAACATTGTTCGCACCTGCAAAGTTACAGGGAATAACCTTACTCTTGTAAAACCTTTAGGTTTTTCTATAACAGATCGAGCCTTAAAAAGAGCTGGGCTAGATTACTGGAATGGAGTCTCTGTAGAGGTAATCGACAACTTGCTCGAATATCTATCTCAAACTCAAACTCCTTTCTATTTCTTTTCAAGTCATGCGCAAAAATCTTATACAGAAGTTTCTTATACCCCCAATGATTTTCTCATCTTCGGATCAGAAACAACAGGTCTGCCCCCCATTTTTCTAGAGAAATGGCCAGAATTATTCATTACTTTGCCTATGATGAACGATTCTCGTTGCTTGAATTTAGCCAATACTGTTTCCATAGTATTATACGAAGCTTGGAGACAGCAAGGATTTCAGGGCTGGAAAAATGAAAATACTTAAAACATCATTAGCACTACAAATGGCCATAGCAACCTTGCTAGGCCTTATGTCTGGACTATTTTTTGGCGACTTGTGTGAGGCTTTTACCCCTTACGCTCAAGCCTACATCATGATTTTAAAAATCACAGCCATCCCTTATCTAATGGTAGCAATCATTCATGGGGTTGGGCAACTAAGTGTATCTCAGGCCAAAATGACCCTAAAAAAAGGGGCTCTCTTCCTCGGGCTTGCTTGGGGAATCAATATTATCATGGTCTATGCCACTTATTTTATTTTTCCAAAGCCAAAAACTACACAACTAACCGGATATATAACAGGAAGCTCTCCTCCCATTAATTTTTCAGAACTCTTGATCCCAGAAAATGTATTTTACGATCTTGCCAACAATATCATCCCCTCTGTTGTAGTCTTCTCTCTTCTTGTTGGAATATCTCTTATGTATCTGAAAGAAAAACAAACCCTTATGCAAGGATGT
>CANNLR010000155.1 GCA_947505635.1 Chlamydiota bacterium | reverse complement strand
ATCTTTAGCCGTCCTCACAACTCCCGTCATGAAGCCTTTACATAAATGTGGATTCCCCTTCAGGGCCTTAGAAAGCAATTGACGCATAAATCCTATCATCTCATCATAAAATTTATTAGCATAAGCATGGGTAATAGGCGAGTCATATTCATCGATTAGTATAATTGTATTTTTCCCAAAAGATTCTTTAAAAACTTCGGTGACGAAAAGAAGACTTTCTTCAAATTTCGTCTTAGTTGCTGTTTCATTAAGTAAGGCTTCATAGTTCTCTTTATGGTCATTATCCATTTTACTTACTAAGGGCTTAAGAGCACGGCGAACCTCTTTAGCCAGTACACTGGTAAATTCTTGATAAGCTTTTTCCCATGTACTCGCTTTAACATCTTTAAAGGAGATATGAATAACAGGATAGGTCCCCTGAAGCTCTTTAAAGCCATCCTCTTGCCAAATCTTCGATCTTTCAAAAAGATACGCTGTAGACTGCTCTTGTTTTTCAAAAAAATGTTTCAACATAGAAAGCGCCATTGATTTACCAAAGCGTCTTGGGCGTGTGACAAGAATTACCTCGCTTCCACTCCTCCAAAATTCTTTAACAAAAAGAGTTTTATCAATGTAAATACAATTTTCATCAATAACTTTTTTATAATCGTCCCTTCCAATAGGAAGACGCTCTCTTTGCGAAGCTTGATCAGATAAATCCATCTTATATATCCCTTTTCTACTCTTTAATAGGATAGCATGTCTTAAAACGAAAATCCATAAAAGATTATAATAACAAAGAAGAAGAAATCAAATTCCCATCTTGCTCATAAAATACATACTGCTATAATGCCGCTCACAACAAAGGTGTACCTATATGTTAAAAATGCCTTTAATAGGTCTTGGAACATGGAAACTGTATGCAGAAGAATGCGAAAGCACTGTTAAAACTGCGCTAGAACTTGGATATCGCCATATCGACACAGCTGATGAGTATCAAAACCACGAAGCAATTGGAAGAGCTATTAAGTCTTTTCCTCGAAACGAGCTTTATCTAACAACGAAAGTAGCCGTTCATGAGCTTTTGCCCAATCAAGTGGAAGCTGCCGTCCCCCGCTTTCTTAAAGAGCTTCAGACAGATTACATAGACCTTCTTCTCATCCACTGGCCTAATCCTAATGTGGATTTAGTAGAAACACTTAAAACTATGATTTCCTTCCAAAAGCAAGGACTTATAAGATCGATTGGAATCAGCAATTTCGTTCGCTTCCATCTTGAGATGTTAGCGCCTTATCAATTTCCCATCCTGACCAATCAGATCGAACTTCACCCTTACCTACAAAGAAGATCTCTTGTTGCGCTATGTAAAAAAATGGGCATTACCGTTACAGCTTATAGACCCCTTGCTAAAGGGGCTTTTGAACAGGATCCTATCTTACAAGAAATTGGAAAAGTTCACGGGAAAAGTGCTTCTCAAGTAGCTCTTCGATGGCTTATAGAGCAAGATATTGCAGCTATTCCAAAAGCAGCCAGCCTACAACACATGAAAGATAATCTCGATATCTTTGACTTCAAGTTATCCCCTTCAGAAATGCTTCAAATCGAAAAACTAGATCAGGGGAAAAGGTTCTGCGCTCCTGCCGGCATGCCTATATTTGAAGATTAAAAGCGAGACATCTCTTGTATATACTTAACGCCATCTACTAATTTGCCTTTAAATCCAAGCTCTTGTTCGACCTGTAAAAGAGCTCTTTCTTCTCGCTCTAATGTTTTTGGATCATCCTTATCCCAGACAACCTGAATAAGCTCATATACTCCTTCTCGATCTTGCGTAATAAAATCAATCTCGTAACCATCTTGTGTATGATAGTAAAACACCTTCTTCCCTTGACGACGTAAATCTAAATAGACTTGGTTTTCTAACAACTTCCTTATATTGGCTGACATATTAAACGTATTTGCCACGACAAGTCCGTTATCAATCGCATATATCTTTTTAGGATTAGTCTGACTCTGCCGTAAAAAACATGTTCCCAGCTCTTCTCATTCCGATAGCGACCTTAATCACACCTGAAGCCTTCGGAAATGCATAAAACCGGGGAGTATTTGTCTTTTCATCAATAAGGGTTTGTTGAAATTCTTCTTGCAGAGTATCTATCCTTCTTTATAAGTATAGATATATCATATTGTATACTTACAGAAGAGGATGAAGTAAATTATTTCTATTCAGCGCTAGAAGGAAGTGAAAGTCCGTTTATTTAGAAATGACAAATTTCATTATTTAGCTAATGCTTATCCCTTTAACATCTGTCCAAAATCAATGATTTCTGCAAAAAAATGCTCCGAATAAACATCTTCAGCTACTCCATTTACATGAATTAAAACAGGACGAATTGATAAAGGCTTTTTATAATCAAGACTCGCCATTTTCTGTTCTACTTCTTTAATGATATCGATTTGAATAGGATGTTTTGAAAATTTAACCTCACAAAGATAAAGACTGTTATATTTTGTCTGAATCAAATAATCAATCTGACACCCTGATTTCTTCTTTGTCAATTTTTGAAAATAAGGACCATCATTAAGGATTTCGCTCGGATGAATATTTAAAAGACCATATAAAGACATCCGATTATGTATCACAAGGTTTTCAAATTGAATTCCCATAATTCCTTCCCACCCCGAAGTTGCCCCTAACGGACGATCATTAAAAGAACCGCGTAAAATACTTTCTTTATTTGGTTCGATATATTTCAAATAAAAACGAATATAATTATCTGAAATTCTAAATTGACTTAACTTCAAAGTCTTTGCATGCTTAAGATCCCAAGTGTGTGAGCGCATAAGAAAACCGGCCGTCACAAGATCATCTAAGTATTTACTTAAAACCCCTCCTTTTTTGACCCCTAAATATTGACATATTTCCTCAAAGGTTGCATTAGGACTATCTGCTAGGCATTCAAGCAACTTACGATAGGTCTCATTTCTTTTAGAAAAAAGGTCATTAAAAATTTGATTAAACTCACGAAACAAAAATCCCTCAGGAGTGAAGCAAAGTTGCCGAATTAATTCCTCAGCATTCATTCCGGGTACAATATTTTCTAAATAGCGTGGAACCCCACCCATCACAGACAAAACTTTAAACTTTTCATAGGAAGAAATATTATTGCCGTATTTACCCCAAAATTGATTACACTCTAAAAGGCTCAATTCTTCCAAGGTGATCACAAGATCAACCCGCCCCACAAAGCCAGTACTACTTAAAATATTCTTCTCGATCCATGAGGAGACTGAACCACAAACAATAAGAATTAGCTGAGGATTTTTTTTAAAAAATTGATCCCAAGCATTTTTTAATTTCCCTAAAAAAGTCAGATCCTTCATCCCCATCCAAGAAATTTCATCTAACGAAATAATAACTCGCCCTTTCTGGGTATGATGAGCTAAATGCCAAAACAGGTCTCCCCAATCTTGGCTAAAAGGCGTTGGTATATGAAAAATACGCCCTAATTGACGAGCAAACTCATCTCTTTGATCTTGAGCCTTCATCCGTTTTTCAGGTGTCAATCCTGATAAAGAGACCCAATGTGTATCTCCCGAAAACTCTTCTATCAACCGGCTCTTACCAATTCGCCGACGTCCTTTGATTACAACAAAACTTGCAACATTTTTTTTCCATAGCCCTTTTAACCGATCTAATTCTCTTTTGCGCCCTACGAACATATGTATTTCCTTGATATTAAGTCGTCAATATATCATGTGTATAGATTTGGTGCAAGATATAGAACATTAATATCTATCACTAAAACACTAAATAAATGACTTAGTGATAGATATTTCACCAAACAATCCATCACCAACTTACAAAAAAATCCAGGGGAAACGGCAACTGCCGAGAATTATGATATCTAGATTTTTTTATTTTCTCCTAGAGGAACGGAGAAAACATCACAGCTACAGACGAATCGAAAAATAGTTGTCGTTAACCAGATTCAGAAAGCCCCCTTATCGGCATTTTCACACTTTCTTTAAAAAAAATTTTACCCCTCCGATTAATGGAAATTGCAAAACAGATTGTCAGCTACAGAAACGCTTTATAAATT
>CANNLR010000154.1 GCA_947505635.1 Chlamydiota bacterium | reverse complement strand
TCTCTTTTCAGATGGAAACGACCATAGGCGAAGTGGCTACCTTTATTAAAGACAACCCTGGCATTAGCTTAACAGCACGCATTTTCGTCTTAAGTGGAGAGGGGGAACTTTTAGGATATGTTCCAGCGCGCAATTTAATCATAAATCCATCAACACTTCCGATTAGGCAAGTGATGAGATCTATTTCTCATAAAGTTTTACCAGAAACTTCTCGAGAAGAAGTTGTGGAAATTGTAGAGAGGTATGAGATTTCAGCTCTACCTGTTGTTGATGCAGAAGATAAATTAGTAGGTGTTATCACGCAAGAAGATGTGATTGAAGCTGTGGAAGATATCGCAGATGAAACCATTGCTAACATGGCAGGAACGGCAGAAAAAGTAAGTGAACAAGAATCACTGTTTAGGCGTTTTTTAGCAAGGGCTCCTTGGTTATTTGTTACTCTTGGCGCAGGACTTATTAATGTGGGTGTGATGTCTTGGTTTCAAGGATATGAAGAGGGGACCTTAACTTTTGTTCTTTTCTTTGTTCCTCTTATTACCGGGATGTCTGGTAACATCGGAATCCAATGTAGTACTATCTTGGTAAGGAGCATGGCTTTAGGATTGATTTCTAAAGCTAATCGTGGTGAGGCTCTTATGAAAGAGGCGGCTATTGGTATGGGTGCTGGGCTTGTGCTAGGGGTTCTTTGTGGGATCTTTGTGTATGCTTTAGATTTTGTGGGAGTTTCTGGCGCTGCTGTGAGCCCTATGGCTGTTGGTGTTATTGTCGGAGTCGGACTTATGGGGGCTTGCGTTGCAGGAACTTGTCTTGGAGTGTTTTCTCCCATTTTTTTTGCAAGACTGGGAATAGATCCTGCTGTAGCGTCTGGGCCTATTGTGACAGCTTTTAACGACTTCCTTTCGATGACCATTTATTTTTTGATTGCAATCGTGTTACGATCCTATTTACTCTAGATAATTCTGTTGCTATTTTGCTCTCTTTTTGCATATAGTCCTAATCTGACGCAAGAGAGGGTGAATATTGAAGAGGCTGAAAAGAACTCCCAGAAATTATGATCAAGTGGGCTCTACAAACAAAGAGGTCTCTTGTCTTTTACAAGAGTGGATGGCAAAAGCTAGCCGTACTTTTCAAGATAGGCCGGATTTAATTTTACTTTCATGGCCTGACATTATAGGAGAAAAATTAGCTCCTATGACAACAGCTTTATCTTTTGTTGAGGGTGTGTTGACAGTAAGGGTAAGGAATTCTTCTTTATACAGTTTACTTGTGCAGCACGAAAGAAATAGATTACTTAGTGTGTTGCAGCAAAAATTTCCCTCAGTTAAAATTCGAAACATTGTGTTTCGTCTAGGTTAAAAACAGTTAAAAATTCGGAACAGATTTCTTAAGGTATGATGACGATGACTAAAGAACAAGAATATGACGCCAGTTCGATCACTGTGCTAGAAGGGTTGCAAGCCGTTCGTGAGCGCCCCGGAATGTATATTGGAGATACCCACACAAATGGGCTTCATCAACTCGTATATGAAGTTGTAGATAATAGTATCGATGAAGCCTTAGCAGGACATTGTTCAGAAATCACTGTAATCCTTCATGCTAATCATAGTGTTAGCGTGCAAGACAATGGTAGAGGAATTCCTACCGGGAAGCATGAGAAAGAATCGATAAAACAAGGTCGAGATGTAACTGCTCTTGAAGTTGTTATGACAATTTTACATGCTGGAGGAAAGTTTGATAAGAACACTTATAAGGTTTCCGGCGGACTTCATGGAGTCGGGGTTTCTTGCGTAAACGCTCTTTCTAAAAAAATGCTTGTTGAAGTGAAGCAAGGGGGAAAATGCTATGAAATGGAATTTTCTAAAGGAAAACCTCAGCATGCTCTTAAAGAAAAAGGAACAGCAGAAACAACAGGAACTAAAGTAACTTTCTGGCCAGATGATTCCATTTTCACCATGACAGTATTTGATTATGACATACTTATAAAACGATTAAGAGAGCTAGCTTTTTTAAGTCGCGGTATCACAATTCACTTTAGTGATGAAAGAGAGGGGGGAGAACACCCGCCGGTTACCTTTCATTATGAAGGGGGAATTGTCTCTTTTGTTAGTTATTTAAATGAAAATAAGAATCCAATTTTTGCGAATCCAATCTACATTAAAGGATCAAAAGAAGCGCATGATGGCACAGTAGAATTTGAAGTAGCTATGCAATGGAATGAGTCTTACACAGAAAATCTTTATTCTTATGTGAACAATATTGCAACGCGGCAAGGAGGGACTCACGTCTCTGGTTTTTCTGCCGCTTTAACGCGCGCTTTTAATCAATACATTAAGCATGCAGGTCTTTTAAAAAATGAAAAGATATCTGTTTCTGGCGATGACATCAGAGAAGGAATGACGGGGGTTATCTCTTTAAAGATCCCCAATCCTCAGTTTGAAGGTCAGACGAAGCAGAAGTTAGGCAATAATGATATTGGTTCTTTAGTTCAACAGATCGTCGGAGAGCAGATTGTTATGTTCTTAGAGGAAAATCCTGCTATTGCTAAGATGATTGTAGAAAAGTCTATTTTAGCAGCGCAAGCTAGAGAGGCTGCTCGCAAAGCTCGGGAATTCACTTTAAGAAAGACAGCTTTAGATACAGCAAGATTGCCTGGTAAGCTGACAGATTGCCAAGAAAAAGACCCAGCCCTTTGTGAGATTTATATTGTAGAAGGGGACTCTGCTGGAGGATCTGCTAAGGGAGGTCGAGATAGAAGATATCAAGCTATTTTGCCAATTCGAGGTAAGATTTTAAACGTAGAAAAAGCAAGATTAGAAAAGATTTTACAAAATACAGAAGTTGGAGCCATGATCTCTGCTTTTGGTTGTGGAATTGGAGTTGGCAGCTTTAATATAGAAAAGCTTCGGTATCATAAAATTGTCATTATGACGGATGCCGACGTTGATGGATCTCACATTAGAACACTTCTTTTAACATTCTTTTATCGACATATGCCCGCTCTGATTGAAAACAACTATGTTTATATTGCTCAGCCACCTCTTTATAAGGTAACAAGAAAGAAAGTAGGGCGCTATATTCACTCAGAAAAAGAGATGGATGATTATCTTCTTAAGCTAGGCTACAGTGATGTGAATCTCAAAATATCAGGACAAAGTGATGTGCTATCTAAAGAAAATATAGAAAGCCTTCTAGCTTCTGTTCGAGATGTAGAGTTTTTCATAGCTTCAGTAGAGCGTAAGGGAATACCTTTTAAAGAATTCTTACAAGCTAAGAATCCCGAAGGGAAATTTCCTAGATTTCAAGTGGCTTTAGGAGAAGAAAATCGTTTCGTCTTTTCGGAAGAAGAGTTCTCAGAACTCAGAAAGACTCACGAAGAAATTCAAAAGACGCAACATGAAACTAAAATCGCTTCTATTCCTGTAGAGGAACAAACAGAAGAGATGAAAGTTTTACGTCTTAAGAGTTTGCCTTTCTTAGAAATTTATGAAGAAGAAAAAGTAAATAAGATTAGAGACAATCTAAGTATATATCATTTTGGATTTGATCAATATCTCACAGCGGAAGGTAAGTTGTTTGATATTATATCAGATGATAAGTCTGAAACGGCTATTTACACTTTGAAAGAAGGAATTGATTTCCTTCGAGCTAACGGTCGTAAAGGAATAGAGATCCAGCGATATAAAGGTCTTGGAGAGATGAATGCAGATCAACTTTGGGAAACAACAATGGATCCTACCAAAAGGACTTTCCTTCAGGTGACCTTGCCGGACGCTGTTGCAGCCGATCATATGTTTACGATGCTTATGGGTGAGGATGTACCCCCCAGAAGAGCTTTTATTGAGCAACACGCTCTATCAGTTAAGAACCTCGATATTTAAGGGAGAACCGTACAGTTATGTCTTATACACAGGGCGAAATCATCCTAGCAAAAAATATAGAGGAAGAGGTCAAGGAAAGCTATCTCCGCTATTCCATGTCTTTGATCATCTCTAGAGCTCTTCCCGATGTCCGTGATGGACTCAAACCGTCTCAAAGGCGTATTTTATACGCTATGAGACAACTTAGTCTCTCTCCCGGTGGGAAACACCGTAAATGTGCTAAAATTTCTGGAGATACATCTGGAGATTACCACCCACATGGAGAGACT
>CANNLR010000153.1 GCA_947505635.1 Chlamydiota bacterium | reverse complement strand
TTAAGGGCTGTTCCCTTTGTCGTGCAGCTCTTAATTGTATACTTTGTAGTTCCTGATATTTTAGGAATGAATATAGAGGCATTTCCTGCCTCTATATTCGCTCTTGGGATGTGTTCTTCAGGTTATGTAGCTCAAATTGTGAGAGCTGGGATTAATTCTATTCCAGCTTCTCAATGGGAAGCGGCATATTCTTTAGGATACTCTACTTTTCAAAGCTTTAGATATATTATTTTGCCTCAAGTTTGGAGAAATATTTTGCCCGCTTGTAGCAATGAAATAGATTCCCTTTTGAAAAGTACAGCTATAGTTTCTTCTATAGGAATGCTAGAGCTGACAAGAATGGGCATGAACATCGTATCTCGGGAAATGCAACCTATCCCGATTTATCTCATCGTAGCTTTTTTCTATCTATGCATGTCAGCTACTTTTAATTTTTTTACTCGCACATTAGAAAGGAAAATTGCTTATGTTAAGTGCTGAAAATATCACCTTACAAAAAAAGAAAAAAACTATCTTAAAAGGAATTTCTTTAAATTTCCCAACAAAAAGGATCTCTCTTTTGTTAGGGAAAAGCGGCTCCGGGAAAACCACACTTTTACGCTGCATTGCGCAGCTTGAAAAAGAATATGAAGGGAACATTACCTATAACGAGAAAAGCCTTTCTCAAATGCCTCCTAAAGAGCGATGTCAAGTGCTTGGATTTCTTCCCCAATCTTTTGCCCTATTTCCTCACATGAATGTTTTAGAAAACTGTCTACACCCCCTTACTCTCAGATCTTCGAAAAAAAACAAGACTCTTATTGAAGAAGTTGAAAAAACCCTTGTATCTTTAGATATGGGAAAATATATTCTTTCTAGACCTCACGAACTCTCCGGAGGACAGCAGCAACGAGCAGCTATTGCAAGAGCGCTTCTTTTAAAGCCCTCTTTTCTACTATTTGATGAACCAACTTCGGCTTTGGATCCTGAAAACACCCTTCTTTTTAAGGATATTGTTCAAAAGCTTATCTTAGAAGATAAGGGCGTCATCATCTCAACACAGGATATGGCCTTTGCTGAGATGATTTTTGATCGAGCCTTTTTTTTAGAAGAAGGAATGTTAATAGAAAATTATGATGCACAAGAAAATCTGGGTACAGTTAGAGGCGTTAAACTTGAAAAGTTTTTATCTTAAGTTATGTAAAGGCAACTAGAAATGACTGAAAATCTCGTAATCTTTGACTGTGATGGTGTTTTAGTTGATAGCGAATTTATTGCGAGCAGAGTTTTTTCCGAAGCTCTTTTACGTTATGGCTACACTATCTCAACAGAAGAATGCATAAGAAGGTTCACAGGACTTAATGAGGACACCTGTCGGGAGATCATTATGAAAGAATCTGGCCTTAACATTCCCGTGGACTATTGGACCCTAGAGCAGCCCAACTTATTAAAAGCTTACGAAACCGAGTTAACTCCTCTAGTACAACCTGTTCTAGAGATTCTTGACACTCTTAAAATCCCTCTATGCGTAGCTTCTAATAGTTCCAGGAGCTACGTTCTCTACTGTCTTGAATGCACAAAACAACTTAGGTACTTTTCCGATAAATCTATTTTCACCTCTCAGCAAGTTCCAAGACCTAAGCCAGCTCCAGATCTATTTTTATTAGCCGCAAAAGAAATGGGAGCTAGGCCAGAAAATTGCATTGTAGTCGAAGATAGCCCCGTAGGAGCCCAAGCTGCCATAGCTGCAGGAATGCAAGTTCTAATGTTCCTAGGTGGCAGCCACGCACGCTCCAGCTGGTACCGGGGCCAAATTGCCATCTACAATAAACCTATGCTATCAACTTGTCATGACCTATCTTATGCCATAAAAAAACTCTTAAACATCAGCCTTACTGCTGATTAAAGGCCCCAAACCTCAATGACCTTTTCTTCTACTTGTTCTTTTTTATGATAGATTTTCTCTTCCCAGGATTTTTTTGTATTTCGATCAAAAATGACAAGATGCCCTTCTCTTGCACCCGTCTTATCCATATAACTTGCTGTCTGCTCTAGGCCTAAAGATAAAGTATCTTTAGAAAAACTATTCTTTGCTCTATTTATTTTTAGCTCTATAACAAAACGTTGAGATCTCCATGTGATCAAAAGATCTACCCGCTTTCTTCCTAAAGCATACTCTCGATGAATGGTTCCCCCACCATTGATAATTCTTTGTAAAAAGGCCAGAAGGAGAAGATGAGGGCCAGCTTCCTTATAAGCAAATTTTTCTAGCCACACTTCAGAATTTTCTCGATAAAATTGTGTAAAAGATTGCAAAAGCTTTTTCATATCTAAAGAGCCATCTTCCTTTTGATACCAAGAAGTCTCTTGTGTTATGGTATTTTGTTTTGCATAGGAAAGAGTCCTTGGAATAATTTCCTTGTAAATAGGATTAGCAATGCAAAGTCCCTTTATGTTGATAAGCCCAAGATCTTGGACGTACTGCAGATCATCTAAGGAAAATTCTTGATCTTCTCCCTCTCCACTAATAAGAGCGTCTACAATCCGCAAAACTCGAGGCTCTTGCAATCTGTCTAAAAGAGCGTCCATATGAGTATCACATCTTTTAATAAGGGCTTCTCTTGCTCTTTCTAGCACTTCTTTTGTAATAGGAATTGAGCGGTCTTGTACATCACGAAAGCAAGCTTGATAGGCTAAGGCATTAACAAGCCAGGGCTGTCCCCTTGTTTGGTCAAAAGCATACTCTATTGCTTCTTCTGTAAACTTTTGACCCGTATCTTCTGTATGTTGCCCATAAAGCGTTTAAATCTGCTTTAAAGAAAAATCAGGAAGAACTAACGAATCAAATTTGATGTTAAAGGGACTATAGAGAACGCCAAGCTCTTTTTGCTCTTTATAGTCACGAAGATCTCTTACTCCTATTAAACAGATTGTTTGAGGAAAATGTTCTGGACGGTTGAGCTGGTTGGCTAAAACTGGACAGAAAAAATGGCATAATGATGTTAGGATTTACCTCTATTAAAAATGGAACACGTAGAGGAACAGTTATGGCGAAGAAAAAGACGCACACAGCAAAGTTCAAATTTTTAGTTGCGCTAGATGCGGCTAAAGAAATTAAAACCTTAAATGAGTTAGCTTCCCAACACGGGGTGCATTCAGCTCAAATTTCACTATGGAAAAAAGCACTACTAGAGAATGGAGAGGGTGTATTCACCTCTTGTAGGAAGAACACAGGAATGCAAAAGCAACTTGATGAACTTCATCGCGTGATTGGAGAGGTTACTATGGAGAGAGATTGGTTTAAAAAAAAGTTTCAGCGTTCTCTTTAAATGAAAAACGAGGGCTAATTCTGACAGACGATCCTGATTTTTCTATAGAGAAGCAATGCGATCTTCTAAATCTTTCACGATCGTCTTATTACTATACGCCATGCCCAGAAAGCCCCTTTAACTTAACTGTGATGAAAGCTATGGACAAGCTGTTCACAGATCATCCCTATTACGGGAAGAGGACTATGAGCGTTAATTTAAGAAAACTGGGTTATAATGTTGGTATAGACTTAGCGAGAACTCTTATGAAAAAAATGAGAATAGAAGCTATTTATCAGAAACCAAACTTAAGCAAACCTAATCTAAGTCATAAAGTGTACCCCTATTTGCTTAGAGGAGTAAAGATTGAAAGAATCAACCAGGTTTGGAGCACTGACATAACCTACATCCCTATGAGGAATGGCTTTCTTTATCTTACAGCCGTCATAGATTGGTATAGTCGTTATGTGCTTGCATGGAGGCTATCTAATTCTTTAGATGGGCTATTTTGTAGAGAAGTTCTTCGAGAAGCCCTTACTAAAGGCACTCCGGATATTTTTAATACAGATCAAGGAGCTCAGTATACAAGTCTGGAATTTATTAATATTTTGTTGAGTGCAGGAATACTGGTTAGCATGGATGGAAGAGGGCGCGCGATAGATAATGTTTTTGTAGAGCGTTTGTGGAGAAGTGTAAAATATGAAGATGTTTACCTTCGAGATTATCTTGACGGGATTGAAGTGAACGTTGGCTTAAATAAGTATTTCACTTTCTATAACACAGGCAGATCTCATTCGGCTCTTAAGTATAAAACACCCTTTGAAATGCATTATGGGAAGCTAGGACAATCTTGCGAGGTGATGCTTGATATAGGTGGGGATGGGAGC
>CANNLR010000152.1 GCA_947505635.1 Chlamydiota bacterium | reverse complement strand
TTCTACAATAAGGGTTTTAGATACTTGCTTGCTGCGGCAAAGCTTTCGAATTTCATAGCATGTGTCTTCAAGCTCTACTAGAAGAGCTGTAGGAAGATTAAAGGTCGCTTTTTCTTTAGTTTCTTCAAAAACCTGCGCTTGGCTTGCTTTAGGGGTTTCTTGCTTTAAGGCTCCTGTCATGATGGAGCCAAGGATATCTGGAGTAGAGGAACGATTATGCATTTGCAAGGATCCTTTGTACGGTTTTTTCATAGTCTTGAGCTCCTGTGGAGTTAGGGGCATATTCATAAATAGTTTTTCCAAATCCTGCAGACTCAGAGAGCCTGACGGAATATTTTACAGGGTCACATACAATATCTGGATAATACTTTCTCAGTTGTTCTAGAATCTCAGAGGACTTTTTCACTCTTCTATCCCAGAAGGTAGGAAGGAGGTATTTGTAATTAAGATTCTTGTTATAATTTTGGACAGTTTTTAATCTCTCAGAGAACTCAACAAGACTATTTAAGGTGAGGATCTCAAGGCTAACGGGAGTCAATACTTCTTGGCAGTAAAAAAGAGCATTGATGGTGAGAGTATCCCAGCTAGGGGATGTGTCTACAATAACAAAATCAAAGGCTCCTTCTAAGGGGGCTAAGGCTTGGGATAGTGTTTGTTCTGCTCCAAAGTCTTTTCTTCCTATGGCTCTTTTAATGCCTGAAAGTGCTTTTCCTCCAGATAAGATCCAAAGATTGTCGCGTGCTTGATGTAGAGCTGCTTCTGCTGTTACATCTTCATTCAATACATCAGCTAGGCTGTAAGTGGATTGAGCTCCCAGAAGAAAGGAGTCTTGTCCTTGATCATCGGTGTCGACTAGTAAGACTCTTTTACCGGCAAGAGCTAGACCGTGGGCTAAAGATACGCAGGTGGAGCTTTTTCCAACGCCCCCTTTGGATAAACTAACACAAAGTTTTCTCATAAAAAAAAGACCTCGCAAGGTTGTAAATAGTTCCTTTCACATTAGTAGTAAGACAATATTTATTGCAATATGAATATACAGGGAGCTGTACTTCCTCTATAGAGAAGAGGCAAAGCTTTATGTATTGTTGGCAGTAAAGCTTGCTTTATTTCGCAGTGTAAATGGCTTTTGTTGTTTTGTGAATTTTGCACTACCGTTGGTTTGTTGGGTAACTTTTGTGGGATGGATTTTTTTGAATTTATACTTGTTTATACCTAAAACCGATAATAAATGGGTATAAATCCCTAATGATCCATCGCAACGGGTTGTGTTCACGTTAAGGGTGGCAATATTTCAATAAGTATTGCTTTATGTGTTTTCTCTATGAGGGTCCGGTATTCTTGGATACAGCTAGCGGTAATGGTTGCTTTACAGCTTTTTTAAATAAAAAAAATATGTTCATAAAATAAATATTAAGTGCTAGAGTGATTTTTTTTTAATATAAAAACTTGCCTTCAAGAAAGATGTAAGAATATTTTTTCCCAGAGTAAAAATAGATAATAATACGGGGATATCATGCGTTTTAAGAATGTGTTTTTAGTGAGTGGAGTAGCTGTAGTTATACTTGGAACTCAGGATGCTTATTCTGATTTCGTAGGACCTCCTTCTACCTCTGCTGGTGTTGTAGAAAGAGAGTTAGAAAAAGAATATGAGTTAAAAGATATTAGACCTCAAAGAGAGGTCCCTCTTATAGAAATAGACATTCCGGAAGAGCAATTGGATATGGGAGAGGGGGAGACGGCTCTTATTACAAATATATCCGTGCAAGGCAATGATATTCTATCTAGTAAAGAAATCAGATCTCTTGTGTCTCAGTATGAAAATCGTGAACTTACTATGAAAGAGATCAAAGAACTTTGTCTTAAGATTCAAGAGAAATATGTTAAAAAAGGGTGTTTTCTAGCGCGTGTATATCCTCCACTTCAAGAGATAAAAGAAGGCAATCTTACTCTTGAAGTTGTAGAAGGATGTCTTGGTGTGATTACAGTCCAAGGGCAAAAATACTACAAAGAAAAATTCATCCAAAAATACTTTAAAAAGTTTCAAGGGAAAGCGATTAATTACGATGAGTTATTAAAGAGTTTATTTCTTCTCAACGAGAACTCTGATTTACAAGCCAGTATTATATTCAAGAAGGGAATAGAGCAGGGAACGGCAGATTTAATTATACAGGTAGAGGATAAAAGGCCTTGTCACTTATTCATAGATGAAAATAACTACGGGACACACGATACAACTATCTGGCGTACGGGGACTAAATTTAATTACGGAAATTTATTTACAGATGGGGATACACTTTCTGTAACAGAGGCTATAGGTAATCCTGTAAGCCATCTTAATTTTACGAATGTCTCTTATCAGATTCCGGTCAATACAATAGGAACTGCGGTCAAGTTTAGTTACGTATATTCTTATTTTCATTCTAGTCAACTTGCTGACCTTAATTTAAGAGGCAGGACTCAAATTGGATCCTTTGAGACGTCTCAAGTTCTTACCCGATCAAGAAATCTTAGCACTGATATGTACGCATCTTTTGATTATAAGCAGATGCGAAATTACGAAGGTGGCAAGACAACTTCCAATGATAAGCTAAGAATTTTAACTTTAGGATTCACTCTTGATGGTATGGATACTTTAAGAGGAAGAAACGTTGCAGATATATATTATACCTGCGGAATCCCTCATGTCTTAGGAGGCTTAAAAACAGACACATCTTTATCTAGCCGGAGGGGATCTGGAGGGAGTTTTTCTATTCTTAATGTAGATTATACAAGAATTCAAACTCTTCCTAGGAATTGTTTTTTGATGTTGCATGTCGCAGGACAAGCGACTCCTTATAAGCTTCCCTTATCTGAGCAAATGTACATCGGTGGAATCGGTACAGTAAGGGGATTTCCTATGGCAGCAGCTTTAGGGGATGATGGATATTATGCGAACTTGGAGCTAAAAACTCCTTTCCCGGGACTTGTTGAGACAAAAGTTCCTTTTATGAAAAGGAAGTGGAAAGATTTTTTACAGCTTGTGGGATTTGTAGATCAAGGTGGTGTTTTATTGAATGGTGGTGGAGAAAAGCAAGAAAAGCAGATCTCTATGACATCAGCAGGAGTGGGTGTTCGAATTTTTGCCCCCTTCCATATAAACATTAATTTTGATATAGGATTTCCTTTAACAGAAGAGAAAAGAGAATCCTCTCCTGTGTATTATTTTAGAACGAGTATACAACCATTTTAGGTAGATCATTTTTATGAAGATACATTCTTTTTTCGGGTTAATATGTCCTTTGATGTTTTCCGTAGGCGCTATTGCGTTACCTCAAGGAGAACAAGTTGTTCATGGACAAGCAGAATTTGTTCATGAAGAGGGGGGGCTTTCTATTAGGGCTTCAGATAAAGCTATCATTAACTATGATAGTTTTAATATTGGGCAGCAAGAAAGAGTGGATTTCATTCAGCCGAGTGCTACCTCTTGTGTGCTGAACCGGGTAGTAGGATCAGATCCATCTTCTATCTTAGGAAAGATGAGTTCTAATGGAAAAGTCTTTTTGGTTAACTCGAATGGGATTTATTTTGGACGTGATGCAACTGTTAATATGGGATCCCTCATAGCTTCGACCTTGGATATTTTAGATCACAATTTCCTCGAAGATCGATTCCATTTTCAAACTAAAGAAGGCTCTACTCCTGGGATCATTCATAACTTAGGGCAAATCACTTCTCAAGAAGGGAGCATTGTCTTTATTTCTCCTTATATAAAAAACGAAGGGGTGATAACAGCTAATGCAGGCAAGGTTGTATTTGCTGCTGGAGAAGCTGTATCTCTAGATTTTACAGGTGATGGCTTAATGAGTTTTATCATCGAAGGGGATGTAGAAAAAGCTGTCATTGAGCACCTCGGAAGCATTCAAGCTGGAGAGGTCTTCATGAATCTTAAGGTAGCTAATAAAGCTATTCGAGATGTAGTTAATACAGATGACCTCGTTGAAGGAAATACTCTTGTCAAAGAAAATGGAACCATTCGCATTGTTCATAAAAGTACCATCAAAGCAGATAATGTTTTCTTAGATGGATCAGATAAGATGTCTATAGAAGGTAGTATCGATGTTTCTAATGACTCTTTAATAGGAGGGACTGTTCATATCTTAGGAGATCACATCACGCTTACTGGAGCAGAGATTAATGCTTCAGGAGACATCGGTGGAGGAACTGTTTTAATTGGAGGAGACTATAAAGGAGAAGGCTCTTTACGCAATGCCCTCACAAACGTCAT
>CANNLR010000151.1 GCA_947505635.1 Chlamydiota bacterium | reverse complement strand
CTTAAAACGTTCTAAGTCAAAAAGAGCCCACTCTTGATGTCGGTACTCTTTTTGTAATTCCTTCATCAGGAAACTAGGACTCCCTGTCTCAAACCAAAAATTCCTCAATTTTTTACATTCAAGGGCGCTCACAATAGAAAATGGATTGTAGACAGAAATAGATTCCTCACTAAAACGATAACCATTATACCAAGTTCTTAGCTCCTCTCGAATTTGCTCCGGAGTAAGCTTTTCTTTCTCAGCCCAATCAGCAATATACTCTTTAAAATACGAATCCATCTCCTCGTCTGTATAGCCGCAAATAGCCGCAAACTTTGGATCTAATGAGATGTTTATAGGGTTATTCATGCCAGAGAACACTCCAGCTTTAGAAAACATGCTCACCCCTGTAATAAAAAGAAAGCTAACTTGCTTACTTAAGCTTTTGACCGTAGTAAAAAAACTCTGAAGCACAGCCCTTATCTCCCCAGCTTGAGGGTCTTGCAAGACTTGCAAAATAGGATGATCGTATTCATCAATTAAAATAGCAACCCTTCCAAATTTCTCATAAAGTGCCCGGGTCAATGCTGTCAAGGCGGCATTTGGATTAGTAAAATCCGTTGTTATAGAAAGTTCGTAATCTTTAGCTATATCTACAAGCATTTGACAAAGAGTCTGCCTTACAGACTGCGATCCTGTGCTCTCAATAGGCCCAAAATCTAAATGAATAACTCCATAAGTTGGCCACTCATAGGTACTTTGACCAATCCAAAGATCTTCAAATAGCTCTTTATTGCCTCTAAGAATTTCTCCTAAAGTAGAAATAAATAACGATTTACCAAATCTACGGGGACGAGCAAGGAAAAAGCTTTTTTCTTGCACAATAAGATCATGGGCATATTTTGTTTTGTCTACATATAGACAATTCAAACTCCGTACTCTTGGGAAATATTGTAAAGAAGAGGGAAGCGGCTTCATAAAAATTCCTACTTAATTTGATATCACTATAACAAGGCTCCTATATAACTTCTATAGATGCCTTCTGCGAACACCTTTCAAAGGCTATCCCATCTTTTTAAAAACCACCACTTTTTGATTTCCCATAGACCCGGCTTGCTCGGGATAATAATGATCATTGGGATTAGGAAGAGGATGACCGAATACCGCGGAACGAATTCGATCCATCGAATAGTGAGTCTTATTCGTCTGAGCCTTCACACCAAGAACCAAATTAATTGAAGGGACATTCCGCATACGATGTATTTGACTACTTTCAAGCTCGTTATAAGTTTGTTGCCAGGTCCTGTTAGATGTCTTTGATCCCATCGCTACAGTATCTCCAAATCTAGACACCGTCACCCCCTCCCAGGAAGAACTACTTAAAAAATTAAATGACTGACAAACACACCCGACACTTTCTAGATCTCTCCGATCCAGAAACGAGAAGGTATACTGAATTCCCGCATCAAACAATGATGTTAAAGCACTCATAGAAACTCCACTTTTATTACAGAACATAAAATATCATAACACATAATATAAAAAAATCACATCCTATTAATAATTAATATGTAAAACAAATAACCGTTAAACTAATTATATTAATTAATTGATTTTTTCAATCAGGCAGTATAAATTAATGATTATAGAGCTATAAATTAAAAGGTGTACTATGAACAGAAGACATAATCTTTCCGATATTAGACTTATTAAAGAAGAGCGTAAAGCAATAAAAAAAGGACTAAAAGACTATATTCCCTCAGAAAAAGTGAAGAAAAAAACCTTACAACTCACAAAAGTGCTCACGGCTCCTCTTAAACATCATAAAAAAACTTGTAAAAGAGACTCTACAGGGGAATCTATTGAAAATTCTCCTCCTAGCTATCCTCATAAAGAAGGAGGGCGATGGATCTCTACCTTAAGAGCGCAACAATCCGATAAAACGATCCGATTTGCTAAAAAAGCAGCTAAACATAAAGGATAAATCTGTATTTTTAAGAAAAGAGCTAGTATAGTTACAAACGGATTTTTTTATAATAAAGGCCTATGCTAGCTTCTTCTTTTTCTTTTGCCCATCTATCAGATCTTCACTTTTTCCATATGAATTGGGGTTTGGGACAATTTTTCTCAAAAAGATGGATCGGCAACGGCAATTACATCCTCCGAAGAAAAAGAGAATTCAATTATAAGCTCCTCGAAGGACTCTCCTCTATTTTAATCCAAGAAAAAATCCCCTTTGCTCTTATCTCTGGCGATGTCAGTTGCACAGCGCTAGAAAAAGAATTTGAAAAAGCAAAATATTTTATACAGACACTTGAAAATCATGGCATTGAAACTCTTACCCTTCCCGGCAACCACGACAAGTACACTAAAGAAGCCTCTAAGAAAAATCTTTTTTACAACTCCTTTCCCTCCTCCTTATCTAATGACGGGTTCAAAATTCAACAACTAAACCCCTCTTGGTGGATAATTGCCCTAGACACCACTCTTCCTACCCCTCTTTTTTGTTGTCATGGCCACTTTTCCTCTCTTCTAGAAAATAAACTCGATGCAGCCCTTACAAAGCTTCCTTCTCATGCCAATGTCATACTCACCAACCACTTCCCTATTTCTAATAAAAAAGAAAAGGCTTTAGAAAGAAGTGAAGAGTTAACCGCTCTTTGTAAAAGACATAAAAAAATCAAACTATACTTACACGGCCACACTCATAAACCAGCTATTTATGATGGACGATCTGAAGATCTTCCCATTATCATTGACTCCGGCTCCGCTGTTCATCAATTTTCTGGAGGCTGGAATCTTATCCATTGCGAGGATAACAGCTGTAGCATATCTCCCTTCACATGGACTAATGGAGAGTGGACCCGTAAGCAAGCAACCTCTTTTACCTGGGATAAATTAATATGACAAAAGCATCCTCTCTTCCTGTTTGGTATCAAGAAGGTCTTTCTTTTAAATGCACAGGCTGTGGCAGATGTTGCACTGGAAGCCCTGGGGCTGTCTGGGTAACAGAACCCGAGATCAAAGAAATAGCCACCTCTTTACAGTTATCTACAGAAGACTTTCAACGTAAATACGTAAGACTTATAGGAAACAGAAAAGCTCTTATGGAAAAAAAACCAAAAAATGGAGATTACGACTGCATCTTTTTGGAAGATAACAAATGTCAAATTTATACCCTACGCCCCAAACAATGTAAGACTTTTCCTTGGTGGAAAGAAAACCTTTCTTCTAAAGAAGATTGGGATGAGGCGGCTAAAAGCTGTGAAGGGATCAACCACAAAGACGCCCCCATCACCTCTTTAGAAGAAATTCAAAGCCAGGTTCATTAAAATCCTTGTATTCCCTTCTTTTTCCTGCTATGAAAACAGACAAACCTCTTTAAGAAGGATCGTTCATGGATATCAAAATAGAGCAGAAAATCAACTCTTGGCTAGAAGAACCTTTTGATCTAGATACAAGGGAACAGGTGAAAGCTTTAATAGCTCTTTCTTCAAAAGAACTAGAAGATAGCTTCTATACGGATCTTTCCTTCGGAACAGGAGGTCTTAGAGGCCTTATGGGCGTTGGAACTAATCGCATGAACCGATATACCATAAGAAAAACAACACAAGGCCTTACTAACTACCTAAAAAAAGAAAAGCCCTCCAAAGGACTTTCTGTCGTTATAGGCTTTGATAACCGGCTTCATTCTGAAGAATTTGCTAAAGAAGCCTGTCATGTTTTAATGCAAAATGGAATCGATGTCTTTTTGTGCAAAAAACTAAGACCTACTCCTTACATCTCTTTTGCCTGTAGATACTGCAAGGCTGATGCTGCCATCATGATCACAGCCTCCCACAACCCCAAAGAATATAATGGCTATAAGGTCTACTGGCAAGATGGGGCGCAAGTAGTATCTCCTCACGATGACGGGATCTTACAAGAGATTCATAAACTTAAAGACTTTTCCATACAAGCAACCTCTCACCCTGGGACTCTACATTGGTTAGAAGAAAATATAGATGTTGCTTACATAGAAGCTCTAAAACCTTTACAAAACTTCCCAAAAGAAAATGCAACCTTTGGTAAAGACCTTAAAATTGTCTACACAAGCCTTCACGGGACAGGGATCACGTTAGTCCCAAAAGCTTTAGCAAATTGGGGATTTTCTTCCCTCTTCCTTGTAACAAAACAAGTTGTCGTCGATGAAAACTTCTCAACAGTACAAATTCCCAACCCAGAACGTCTAGAAGCTTTAAAAGAGGGGCTATCGTTACTCACAGCCTCTTCTGCAGACCTTTTGCTAGCTACCGATCCCGATGCTGACAGG
>CANNLR010000150.1 GCA_947505635.1 Chlamydiota bacterium | reverse complement strand
TTTGAGTTCTTTAGTGATGAAGCGTTCAGCATTGACAAGAGTTTGCCTTCTTTCGAAAGTAGAGGGCATTTTTTCTGCCTGACCTCGACTCACTTCGATGTAATAGCCAAAAGCTTTTGTATAGCCAATCTTTAGAGTCTTGATATGAGTGGACTCTCTTAAAGAAGTCTGATACTCGGCAATCCAACTTTGCGTATCAAGGCACAGCTTTCTAAGGTCATCTAATTCTTTATGGAACCCTTCCTTAATAACATTGCCGTCACTTAACTTAACGGGTAGATCTTCTTGTAGAGCATCTTTCAGTTTTTGTGTAAGAGGGGAGACATCTCGAAGCTGCTCTTTTTGCTCTAATAGCAAGGGACTTGTTGTGGAATTAAGTAAAATAGCAAGACTCGGGATGGCCTCTAAGGAAAATCTTAGGGCTAGAAGGTCTTTAGGGCCTGCAAAACTTGTTTCAATACGCATAATGAGTCTTTCTAAGTCCCGGACTTTAGAAAGACTTGCCCTTAGATCTCCAAGAGAAGGAAAAGATCTAAAAAACTCTAAAGCTTCTTGTCTTGCTAAGATGGACTCTAAAGAAAGTAAGGGATGAGAGATCCAGTGTTTAATAAGACGACCTCCCATAGGAGTACAGGTCTTATCAAGATGATATAAAAGGGTGCAGGTACCACTCGGGTCTTGTTTATTTTCTAAGATCTCTAGGTGTCTTAGCGTTGCACTGTCTAAGGCCATGTACTTATTAGACTGTTCTTTTTTCAACGTTTGAATGTGATGGATGGATAATCCTAAATCATCAGATATATAAGAGAGGAGTCCTCCTGCTGCATTAATAGCAGAGGTCATTCCTTGCAATCCAAAGCTATCTAGAGATTGTACCCCAAAATGACGGATTAAAAGATCTAGGGTGTGTTGATGTTGGAAATGCCAGTCTTCTTTGACAGACAGGGAGTAGCCTATTTCTTTTTTTAGATCATTCCATTCGGTACTATGTAGGGAAAAGGTTTTTTCGGATAGGAGAAGTTCTTTAGGTCTGATTCGGATGAGTTCGTCAGATAAAGAAGAAAAATGCTCAAACTCTAAGACCTTGAATTCTGCTGTTGTAAGATCAAGAAGGCTTAATCCGAAGGTTTGATTTATAATACAAATAGAGCCTAAAAAGTTATTGCTATTTTCTGTTAAAAGAGAAGATTGAATGACCGTGCCTGGAGTGACAATCCTTACAACTTCCCGTTTGACAAGTCCTTTGACTTCTTTAGGATCTTCCATTTGCTCGGCTATAGCAACGTGATACCCCTTAGTAACGAGTTTATCAATATAAGATTCACTGGTATGGAAGGGGAGTCCTGCCATAGGGATGTCATGTCTTTGCGTTAAAGTAAGATTGAGTTCCTTGGCAATGATGTGGGCATCTTTATAAAAAGCTTCATAAAAGTCTCCTAAACGGAAAAGAAGGATAGCATCCTTCGCTCTTTTTTTGCAGCTATGCCATTGAACCATCATAGGGGATATTTTCTCATCTTTCATGAAACACCAAAAATTTTTCTCCACCAGGACTTTAAAGGAAATGGTTTTTTTATAGAAGAATTTTTTATAGGTTCTTCTGTAGAAGAGTCCTCTTGTATTTCAGTTAAAATCTTTCCAATCTGATGTCTACTACTTTCTATCCAGAGCTGTTGTAGCTTTAAATCTTCTTCTAGAGAAGTTAGCTGGGAGATAACCTCTTTTAAAGAGCTTGTTGGTTTTACAGAATAAAGACGTGAGGGAGGTTCGTTTAACTGGCCAGCTTCAGATTTAAGCTGGAAAGCCTTGATAAGAATAGGAACCATGACATTTTTTGTCTGTTCTCGAAGTTGGGATAATCCCGGATCTATAATAGTTTCTTCAGACATGAGTTCCTTTTTGCCTCTTTAAGCGCTTTTCTCGGAAATTGGTTGACGAAGAGGTAGCACTCGTTTTACAGTATAGAGGAAAAAAGCAATAGATCTCAACGGATTTTCATGGCACTATATTCTAAAGAAAGTCTTGAGACTTTAAGACAGCGAATTGACCTGGTTGATGTAGTATCCTCTTATGTGAAGATGCAAAGAACCGGTTCTTCTTATAAAGGGCTATGTCCTTTTCATGAGGAAAAAACCCCTTCATTTTTGATCCATAAGGGAGATACCCATTATCATTGTTTTGGCTGCGGAGCTCATGGAGACTCTATAGCTTTCTTGATGAATTATGTCAAAATGACCTTTGTCGATAGCTTAGAGTTCTTAGCCGAAAGATTTCAGGTTCCTCTAGAAAAAACAGAAGAAGAAGAAAAAGGGCCTAATAAGGGACGATTAAAACATGCTTTAGAAAGAGCTTGTCTTTGGTATCAATTTTTTCTTCTGCACTCAGAAGAGGGACATGAGGCGCTTAATTATCTATATACAAGAGGCTTGAGTCTTTCTTTTATCCGAACCTTTGAAATTGGATATGCTCCGAAACTTGGGGGAATGTTACATCGACTTTTAAAAGAAGAGGGTTTTTCAGAAGAAGAGCTTTTTCAAGCAGGACTTACAAGACAAGGTAGTTCTGGTAGGGCTAAGGATTTTTTTAGTGAAAGGATCACTTTCCCTATTAAAGACCGAATGGGAGGGGTGATTGGCTTTTCTGCTCGTAAATTTAAAGAAGAGACCTTCGGCGGTAAGTATATTAACACCGCAGAAACGGTGTTATTTAAGAAATCTCAAGTTCTATTTGGGTTTTGCTATAGTAGGCAAAAAATTGCTAAGGAAAGAAAAGCTTTAATCGTAGAAGGTCAAATTGATGCTCTTCGTTTAATTGATAGTGGTTTTGACTTTACTGTAGCAGGGCAAGGGACGGCCTTTGGTGAGGGTCATGCAAAAGAGCTTTTGCAACTAGGGGTTACCAAAGTTTATTTAGCTCTAGATGGGGATAAGGCAGGGCAAGAAGCTGCCGTTAAAGTTGGAGATCTATTTCAGGGTAAAGGCGTTGAGGTGATCGTAGTCTCTTTAACAGAAGGATTAGATCCTGATGCTTTCTTACGCAGCTATGGCAAAGAAGCTTTTGCTACTCTTTTAGTAAAAGGAGTTGACTATCTTACCTTTTACTATAGATATCTTTGCAAAGGACAAGATCTTTCTTCTCCTTCTCAAAAAAATAGCATCATAGAGACTATTGCACAAAAAGTGCGGCTTTGGGAGCAGCCAGTTCTTGTTTATGAGAGCTTGAAAAAACTAGCGACTTTAGCAGGGATTCCTGAAGAGGCTATCAAAAACCAAGAGCCGTTAAAAGTACCCTTTCGTAAAGAATCCCTCATTAAGCCCCTTGTTAATGCGAACCGAGTTTTGGAGATGGATCTTTTACGTTGGATGATGCTTTCTGAAAAAAAAGCAGAGGCTGTCTATAACATTATTCAAAAAAATATATGCATCAATCATTTCAAAATAGAGGCCTGCGCTAAGCTTTTTTCTGCTTATCAAAGTTTGAAACCAGAAGAAAGGCAAGACCTTCTTTCTTTAGCAGCTCTTTTAGAAAAACCTGAAGAGCAAGAACTTTTACAAGAGCTTCTGCAAAGAAAGGTTAATGTTTTTAAAGCAGAAGAGGGAATCGTAGAAACTGTTAAGAAGATTTTGGATAGGTCCTGGATGGATCTAGGAGATATAATACTTAAACAAATGCAAAACGCTCCTACTTTAGAAGAAGCTATGGAATTAAGCAGGCAATTTGATGAGCTAAAAAAACAATTACCTCTTGTTGCAATGCCAGAGAGCAAATGATAACTCTATCTTTTGTTCTTCCTATGAACATATCATCATTTTCATAAAAAAACCCTCTGTACAAAATGTTGTTTTCCCGATTTTTCAGGAGAATAAAGCATAAAAGTAAAAATATAATTTGACAAATTGTAATATTGGATATTATTTGTTGTGAAACGTATAACAAATAATCTTAGGAGTCGGACGTGAAGTTTTTTTTATCATCTTTTTTGTGCTGTGTTTCTTTCGGGTCGATGGCTTTTGCTAGTGAGGCTCCTCCTATAGTACAGAAGACCGCTCCCAGGTTAAGCCCAAAGCAAGCTTTACAAAAGCTAGTGGAAGGAAATACAAGATATTCAGAAGACCATCTTTTACACGCAGACAGCAGTGCAGAAAGAAGAGAGGCAATTAGTTCTGTTCAAGAGCCTTTTGCTGTTATTTTAGGGTGCTCTGATTCTCGAGTCCCTCCAGAGATTATCTTTGATCAAGGAGTTGGAGATCTTTTTATTGTGAGGGTTGCTGGCAATGTTGTAGGACCTATAGAGCTAGATAG
>CANNLR010000149.1 GCA_947505635.1 Chlamydiota bacterium | reverse complement strand
GGCTTCTCAGCTGCCGGCCTCGCGGTCTACAACAGCGGCTACAACTGCCGCATCAATGGCGTTGGGGCCCTGAGGAGTTCGGTCCTCGGTCCTTGACTACTTGGGTTTTTGTTCTTTTGATACTTGGCAGCTTGAGGGAGCTAAAACCTTGAAGAGAAAATAAAAGCTGAAAGTGATGGTTTTAGTTTGCTTTGTCTAAGGGTGTTTTTTGTATGATCGCGAAGCGTCGTTTGAGTGAGGAGTGAAGGCCTGCCTATCCTTGATTAAGGAAAAGTAATAGTTCTCATTACGTCAGCAAACTCTGTTTCGTAATAGCTTGAATCTGTTCCTTAGGGAGAGTTTTTAGGCAAGAGGTGATAAAGTGCATATGTTTTATCGTTTTTCTTGAGATGTATTCATTTCTTATAGTTCCTGTTTTTTTGCTCATATGCTTACTTGCGGAAGTCCTTAGCGTTTTTTTTGTTTCAGGGAAAGTTATATCTGCACGTGAGGGGCGGTCTTTTACATAAGATCTGAGTAGAGGTATATCTTGAGTTGGAAGCATAAATGGAGGGGGAAGCGCTACAATTACGAATTTGCCTTTTTGATTCTTTATAACTATTTTGTGTATAAAATCTGAATCTTGTAAAAAACTTTTAGAGTCCTGTAAAGCAAATATCTCACACCCATAAACACCTTTTTCTCTTGAGAAGTTACAAGAGGTGAGTTGGTAGTTTTGATTATTTAATTGTTGAAGCATCTTTTCTATTTTGTTGTAGAATGTAGTGCTGTGTACTCCAAGAGAGTCCAGAAAAAACACATGTAAAAAGCCATCTTTTTTTTCTATGCAAATTGATATTTTATGATTAGGGACCTCATCTCCAAAGGCATCATGGCTGATAATAAGAGCGCATCTTTGGTCTTTAGGGTCTTTATTGATTTCATTTAGTTTATTTGCAATAGCTTGGTGATTGGCACAAACAAACAGCCCTTTAAAATTATTCTTCTGCATTACCCTGGTTGCCATGATGGCAAGTCCGGGAATGGTTTGCGTGTTGTATCGATTAGAGAATGTATTTGGCTTATTTATGCCGAGGTAATTATGTTTTTCCTGTAGGAATTCTGATTTATAGTTGTGATAAGCTGCATCAACTCCTGATTTTGAGTCTGTTAGCAATCTGAAGTTTTTTTTAAAATTCTTTAAGCTGTCATCAGATAATATGTTATTCAGGTCGTCCTGTGTTATGACAGATAAATTTTGTATTTCATCTAATAATGATTTAATAAATTCTTCTGCATTCAAATCAGGTATGCTTTTTAAGATAGTTTTTGCAAACTCTAACACCTTAGAGGTCGGATGAGAAATGTCAAATAGGAGTTGTCGAATTAATTTTATTTTACAAGTATTAGGCAGTAAGGTAACTCTAGTAATGTCAATTACCTGAAATTTTGATTTTAATAGATCATAGGCAAATTCATTTGTCTTACTTACTTGTCCTTCTAGAGAATAAGCTAGTAGAATAATATCATTAGTAAAATTGTCTGGCATGGAAAAATAATTATCTGTTAGCAGCAGAAGATTTTCATATAAATTTTTTTTATCGGCCAGCTTTAAGGATTGTAGTTCTTGATGAGTTGCATCCATTCCTTTATTTTTTAGGCTTTTAAGTATAGCAGAAAGAGTTGACAATTCATCGTTTGGAATAGTTCTTAAGTCTAGTAAAATTGTAGGTAGAGCATCTTTTTTAAGTTTTTGAGTGTGGAGTATTTTAGCTATGTTGAGAAGATTCTTTAGCTTATCATTTGGAGTATCTTTCAATTCTAGTAAAAGATCAGATGTGGAATGTTTTTCGACTCCTAGGCTCTTGAGCTCTTTAAGTAGAGTAGAAAGGGATAATAACTGATCACTTGGAGTGTCTTTTAGCGTCACTAAAACAGTAGCTATTTGATAATCATCTAATCTATAGTTTTTAAGATCTATGCCTATAGTAGAAAGTTGTATTATTGTTTCTCTTGGGGAGTCTTTTACTTTTGTTGCAATAGTGGCTGTTATTCGCCCAGATATTCCAGCATTATTGAGATGCACCATCATAGTGGAAAGTTCTTTTATCCCATCTGTTGGGGTGTTTTTGAGCTCCGTTAAAATATTAGTCAGTGTTTGTCCAGTTATTCCTGAGCCTTTGAGATGGGTTGTTATGGCAGAAAGCTCTTCTAGCTTCTTTTTTGGGGCATCTTGTAATTCTATTACAAGATTAACTGCGGTGTCTTCTGGTAGCTGTTCCCTGTTCAAGTGCGCTAACATGTTAAAAAGCTCTATTACATTTTCTCCGGGCATATCCTGTAGACTTGGTAAAATATCGGTTATCTGATAACTTTTCAGTTCTGCTGTCTTAAGGTGTTCGACTATATTCGAAAGCTTTTCTAATTTTTCTTTTGAAATGTCTTTTATTTTTTTTAAAGCATTAACAATCTTAATTTCGGGTAGAGATGCATTTTCAAGACATATAGCTAGTGTAAGAAGATTGCATGAAGTTTCTTTGTTGGCATTTTTGATGTTACTTAATATGTTATTAAGAAAGCATAAAATTGTCTTTTCATTAGAAGAATTATCGATGGATTTTAGCAGATTTGCAATGCGCTCATTTAAGAAAATCTCTATAGCTTTCCTAGTGATAATAGGATCAGTTTTATATTTTTCGAGTATGTCATTTAAATATTTTTCATTTAATGAAGGAAGGGGAGTTCCTTCAAGCATATTTAATATAGTAGATTTTGAAAGAAGTTCTTCTTCTAATTGAGCAAGAGGTGAGAGCTTATCAGCACTGAGAGTGCCTGTTCCAAAGAATCTTGCTTTAAAAATATGCCGAGGAAGAGTTGTTTTATCAAGTATTTGGTGAGTTCTTTGAATTAGGCTTGATATTTGTATAGCGCTTGTTGAATCAGTACTTAATAGATTCCTGTGTTCTGCTATTTGTTGAATGAGTTTATTGATTTGTCGATCTGTAGGCGAAAAAAAACTATGGTTTTCTCGATTTTTAATTCTTTTTTCTAATAATGATATATCTTTTTGTATTTTATAGGTCATTATATAAATAACTCGGTTGTTTATTTATAAATATAATATAAAGTTTTTAATGTCAATTTTTTAATTTGATGATTGTTTGATTTGATCGAGTCATGGAACCCAGTCCAAGAACTTGGGCTGGGTCTTTAAAAGAATTAAGCAGGTTTTTTCTTTTTTTCTTGTTTTTCGTTTCTTTTTTCTTTTAGTGTTTTTTGCGGTTTTTTCTTTTCTTCCTTCTTCGCATCTTTAGGTTTGCCCATAAAAATAACTCCTTTAGGTTTAAGGTTTTTTATAAAGTCACGTCTTGTCCGTATTATCTATAAAAGGATAAATTGTTGCAAGGTTCCCTAGCATTTTTTACTCTTCATAGAGGTTTGCCTCCACATAGTGATTCAAAGTTACGTTGATGAGGATGCTTTTATAGCAAGATTTATTACTGGATCCAATAATGATGTAATCAGATTCTTTCCATTGATAAAAATTATCTAAGTAGTCATCAGATATAGCCCAATAGGAGTCGTCATTTAGTACTGCGAGGGCAACTCTATAGTCTAACTCTTCGATCTGCTTAGAAAATCTACTTCCTATAGAAGGTCCGTATTGAAGGTTAGCAGGGGCGGAGGTTCCTAATGTGAGGTTGTAGATAGAATAACTATAGAAAGAAAAATAATAGGGGTTCGGGGTGATCATCAATCGATCTCCAGGTCTCCATTTTCCTAGGGTGGGAGCGCTTGAACTCGGAGTTTTAAAATGAGACCCATCTTCAAAGCGGATCAAGGATTTAGAGGGGGAAAAGTCTGTTAAGATGTGTTCTTGCATTCTAGAAAGAGGAGAGTGTCTAATCGTCCTTGAATTATCTCCATAGATAAGAGTGCTTAGGGTGAGTAGAATGCATAGTAGTGTTTTTTTCATTTTTTCAATCCGTGATTTTTAATAGAAAAAGTAAAAACTCCTCTAACTTCAAAGGTGAAGTAAGAGGAGTTTAATTTTTATAGAAGGAAAGCCTTAAGCTCTTCGAGTTCCTACTGCAACAAAGTTAGAATCATTGCCATTATGCCAATCTTTGCTGATTTTTGCTATTTTGGCTGGCTCTTGTGTATTTTTTAGAGCCTCAAATTCTCGATCAGCTCTAGCTTCTTTTTTCCATTCCTCATCTCTTGGCCGGGAATAAGAAGGAGTATTTGAGTTAGGTTTTGAAAATAGGGTGATAGCAAAAAAAGTTGTCAAGAAAGCAACTCCTGGCAAGGCTGTAGGATTCCCTTTAGTTAGAGCAAAAACAGAGACAGCTACAATAGCTATGGC
>CANNLR010000148.1 GCA_947505635.1 Chlamydiota bacterium | reverse complement strand
CGAATGCTCAGGTGTTGCACCTCGAGGTTGAAAGGGCCTTCTATTTTATAGGCAAACAATTCCATTACTCTTTGTATGCTCCAGATCCAAAAAAAAGGTGGGAGTTAAAATCTTATACAGCTTCTCAGGCTGACATTGACTTCGCATTAAAGTTTATCCATTGGAATACTTGCGAATTTGGCATCCAGAGAATTGATGCCTGTAGATTGCAAGATGGCCAGCTTCTTCTAATGGAACTAGAAGATTACAATCCTTTCTTATCGCTAGATCTATTAGCAAAAAATGTTAAAGACTCATTTTTAGAGTCGCTTTGTCTTTCTTTGAAAGAGCTTAATAATTAATAAGTTATAATCGTAAATCATTTTTCTCTAGGCAGAAAAAAAAATAGGCCTCTATACTGCAGTTAATCTTTTCTATCTATAGGTACACATGTGAATAATAAAAAGAAAAACCGCCTTATCCTTTTATTCCTCTGCTCAGTTTTTGGACTACTAGGGGCCCATCGCTTTTATAAAGGTCAATATATAACAGGAACTCTTATGCTACTTACCTTGGGGGGTATTGGCGTCTGGTATCTGATAGACCTCTATAGGATCTTGATGAGTAAGTCTTTCGAAAAGAAAAAAAAGAAGAAGGTCAAAAAAGCAGCCTACTCTTAAAAAGAGCAGGCTAGATGTTAAAGCTTTGGCGGATATCCTGAATGGAGAGGAAGACTCATTGCATCTTCTTTTTCAACAAGAGGCATTTTTGCTGTACTTAACATATTCTTAAAAGCCACCTTTGTTGTTTTAATACAGGTTCTAAGATAAGCCTCAAAAAGATCAATAGAATGTTCTTTTTGAGAAGTTTCTATAGCTTCAGTATACTCATCATCACTTAAAAAAATAACAGGACAGTAGCCTCCTTGGATTAAAAGGCTATTCATCACAGCTCTAGCGACCCGTCCATTCCCATCATCAAAGGGGTGGATTGCGACAATCCTTTGATGAGCAAAGGCAGCAAGCTTAATGTAATCCACACTCCCCTTTTCCTTTGTCTTGTAATATAGTTCTTTAAGTTCTTTTTCAAACTCTTGCATGAGACGAGGAACTTCTTTTCGTCCAGGAGGTACATATCCTATTTTACTTAATACTTTCGCTTCCTTCGGTGTTAAAGAATCTATCACTTCATTAAAATCACGTGCTTTTCTCATTCGATCCATAATTTCTTTTAACACAGCTTGATCTTCTCTTGTTCCTTGATGTCTTTTTAAGATGACATCAGGAGTTGCTCTATCTTCATAATCTTCTCTTGTATGCACGATAAGATTATTTATACGAAAATGACCAACAGCTATATCACTAGAAATATGATCAAATGAAATCTCATGTATTTTTTGTAGGGTCTTTGTCATTTCTCCTTGTGGACTTTTCCAAAATTCTTCACCAGAACTTAGTTTTTGTTGTAAATAGTCCATGGAGAGCTTTGCATTTTCCACTTTTTTTGGATTCATCCCATAAATAACCCTTTCACCCATTACACCGATTATCACGCCATGCGTATCCGTAACACTTTCTCTCCTAATTCCACTCAAAACCTTTCTGCTTAAATCCCCTTCTATAGGATCTAGTAAGGCTTCAAGCCTTTTCATCTTCCTAAAATCACTTGCACATCCCTTTACATCAACGTCGACGCCGATTTTTTTATTGGGAAAAATCATGACTCCAGGAGAAGGAAATTGACTTACATA
This sequence comes from Chlamydiota bacterium, assembly GCA_947505635.1. Classification (GTDB taxonomy): domain Bacteria; phylum Chlamydiota; class Chlamydiia; order Chlamydiales; family Rhabdochlamydiaceae; genus CAIJXB01. Next base: position 2,626 of record CANNLR010000148.1, on the reverse strand, counting down.
GGTGGTAATCGATGAAATAGCCACTTGATTGACTTTGGAAGCTGTAGAAGGGGGTACACCTTCAGCAAAACATCTTTGATAGGTCAAGATTCCTAACAGGCCCCCTTTCACCCCCACACTTAACGCAGTCCTTGCAATAGCACTCATAATTATCCCAATAAATATAAAATAAAATAATTATAGCATAATTTGAATTAATATAAGAACAATTATTATTAGATTAATTTTTATATAGTAAAAATGAAAAAGATTAAGAAATTGACTTATTTGAAAGGAAAAGCGGTTTTTCAACCGCTTTATCTTTTACATAAGTAATATAGCAAATACGAAGGCAAAAATAGAAAAGGACTCCACAATTCCAGGAGCGATAAAGCACTTACCTAAAATAGAAGGTTGCTTAGCTGCAGCTTGGACACCTGTAGCAGCGCACATACCTTGATATATAGAAGAAAGCATAAGAGCTAATCCTATAGAAAGGCCAATCCCTATAGCTGACATCGGAGATAAAGATCCTAATGCTATCTTTCCCTTCATCAGAATCATTAACACAAACCCATAGATAGACTGTGAAGAAGGCATCGCAGACATCGCAATGAACGCTCCATGGTTCTCTTCTACACGGCTCATAACTCCTTGGCAAGCCATCCCTGAAATCCCACACCCTATGGAACTTCCTATACAGCCAAGACCTAACACTAAAGCCGGCCCAACCATTGCATAATCCATATCATCCTCCTTTTTTAATTAATCTTCTTTTGATCGTAAAATTCTTAAAGGGTTAAAGAGTCGACCGCCCCCTTCAAAAGAATATCGATACCATTCAATAAAATTCAGACGAAGGCCATGAATCATTCCAGACATTGTACCCAAAGAAATATTTGTTGCATGTCCTGCCAAGATCACTATAAAGCCTCCAAACACCCCAATCGCTTCTCCCATATCATTAAACGTTGCAGCCATAATGGAACTAGCTAAAGCTAGAGCATAAAGACGAAGATACGAAAGAACATCGGCACTAACTTGGATCACATTCATAATCTCAAGACATCCCTTCCATCCTTTTTGCAATATACCAAGAACTACAGCTAATCCAAAACCTATAAAGACAAGCTTCTCTCCCAATGCATGCGCAACAGGCTTACTTACCAAACCTAAAAAGTTCGCAAGTGTTGTTGCGTTGATTTGTATAGGGAAAAACAGATAAGCCCCTATAAGAAAACAGACCCAACCAAAAGCCGGCCAATTCCGTTTACCATACCGCAAAAGAGAACAAGCAATATGACAAATTCCTATCACTAGGGTAAAATCAAGCAAGATATTATCTGCAAATTCTTTCCTAGCAGCAGGAGAGTCTTCGATAAATTCCTGTCCTGTTTTAGCTGTTGCAACAGAAGGAGTTAATTCAAGATACTCTTGATAAACATCATCTTTTTGTTGCATATGATATTCTGCCTTCTTCTCTATTAAATAGGTAAGAGGAGAAATCTTTTTTAAAGGGTTGCTAGACTTAAGCTCTAAGCCAAAAAAAGAACTTGTGACGACACCCCAAATGACAACAAAAGTCGATAGTGTCACAAATAGACGGAATAACCTTTTCCCTGCTCCATGAAATACTTTCCACTTCCATTTTAAATAGGCAGCAAGCATGAGAAAAAGAAGACCATAGCCTCCATCTGCAATAATAATAGCAAAAAATAGGGCAAAAGACCAAAAAACCCATCCCGAGGGATCTTTATCTGTAACAGAGGGAACATCGTAAAAAAGAACTAGATCTTCTCCCAATCTAGTAGCTCCTTTATTTTCCATCACAGTAGGAATGCGATCTTCTTCTTCAGTAGCTACTTTCTCACAATGAACAGCTAACCCTTCTAATAAAGGCATCATCCCGTTCACTTTGGAATCTGGGATCCAAGCTTCAGCAGAAAACATAGAAGCATCGCTTAAAGGATCCTGAACGTTTTCTTTAGCAAAGCTTAAGTAATGAATGTTGAGCCGAGCAATCAGAGCTTCTTGTAAAGAGGTCAACTGAGCAACTAACTGCTTTAATTCCTTTTCCATAAGATGAATTGCGTCTAGCGTCGAGGTAATATAAACGACAACTTCCGCTAAGGAATGCTCAAAACGCATTTCAGTTAATGTAGGATAATGCTTAACACGCGGGTTGATTGAAATAAAATAATCTAAATTATATTCTGTTCTCACATAAATAAGATCTTGATTACTAATAAGCTCTTCGCCCCTTCCTGTTTTTGCACAAAAAAGTTGTACTTTACAATGCCCTTGATCTTCAATATATTTTAGATCCTGTAAAGAAAAGTCTCCAAAAGGAGCAATTCTAGCTTTTTCAACTTCCCATATTCTTTTTTCTTCATAGGATCGCGCTATCTTATCTTTAAGTTCTAAAATTCGGCGAGCTAAGGAAAGATCCGCTTCTGGGTCAAGCTTCTTTTCGATCTGTTCACAAACAGGTAAGGTCTTTAAAGTCTTTATCGCAGACATAAGAATTTGGATCGGTTCTGGCAGATGCTTTAACAGTTTTCGAGGAGAAATAAACTCAATAAAACCTTGAGTTTGCGCTCTTTCATAGAAAAGATCTAAATCTTCTTTGACTCCAAAAATAAGATAT
>CANNLR010000147.1 GCA_947505635.1 Chlamydiota bacterium | reverse complement strand
GGGATATATTATTATTGAGAATCGACATAGTTTTCATTCTTCTGTAAAGGTTTTGTTTTGCGACAACCGTTATACAGTAAATTTTGATTACTATGTCATTTTTTTTGTGATTTTCTAGAAAAAGTGTTACCTAAGTTTGAACCTGGCCAGAATTTTCAAAGCAAGCCGAAAATAATCCATCTCGAGTGCTCTATGAGGCGGGAGCGATCTTTCCGGGGCAATATGTGGGACTAACAAATAATCTAAGGCTTGTTATTGGAGATCACCCAGTAGTAGTGGCCAAGTGCATCCTTGGTGAAGAAGTCAAAGAAATTTAAGATAATCTCTCATTAAAAATTATGCAGAAGCTCTCTGCATAATTTTTAATGAGACAAAAATTCGAAAATTATTGTCTAAAGAGCCTCTTATAAAAAGTAGAATTCTTACTTTTTCAGGCATAAAGCAACACGTTCACCCTCGCCCATTCTGATTTAAAATAAAATCTTAAGATTTTATTCAAAAGGCTCAATTTTTATTTACTTTACATCTTCACTTAAAATCATTAAACATTTATCTGTGAGATTAATTATATATCTACAGATTATTATCTTCATATTCTTAATTGCATATTGTATAAATTTGCATAAACACCTTCCAATGCGATTAACTCGTCATGCGTTCCTTGCTCCTCAATCCCATTATCTGTTAATACAATAATTTTCTGTGCATGCCTTACTGTTGATAACCGATGAGCAATGACAAGTGTTGTCCGGTTTTTAGTTAATTTCTCCAATGAATCTTGCACAGCCTTTTCACTTTCATTGTCTAACGAGCTTGTTGCTTCATCAAAAATAATAATAGGTGGATCTTTCAAGAAAACGCGTGCCACACTTAATCGTTGTTTTTGCCCCCCTGACAACTTTACTCCACGTTGCCCAATATCTGTAGCATACCCATTCGGTAAGGCCATAATAAAATCATGGGCATTTGCTTTTTTGGCTGCGATAATGATTTCCTCTTCACTTGCCTCAAGTTTGCCGTAGCGGATATTATCTAAGACCGTCCCTGCAAATAAATAGACATCTTGCTGGACAATGCCAATATTTTTTCTTAATGAGCGCATGGTAATACTGTTAATATTCCTACCATCAAGCAGTATTTGACCTTCGCTTACTTCATAAAATCTAGGAATTAACGAACATAGCGTTGTTTTCCCGGCCCCCGAAGGCCCCACTAAAGCAACATAGTCTCCAACTTTTATATGCAAAGAGATCTGCTTTAGGACATGGTCATACCCTTCTTTATACTTAAAGCTGACATTTCTAAATTCTATATCCCCCTGGACATCTGTCACCTCAGTTGCGTCTATAGCGTCTTTTATATCTGGCTCAACCTCTAAAATTTCCATAAACCTTTCAAAGCCGGTAATTCCTTCTTGGTATAATCTGGTAAAGTTACCAAGTCTTTGTATTGGTTCGATCAGGATAACGATATAAAGTAAAAATGTGAGTAAATCTGCTAAATCTAAAGATCCCTTCACAATACTGACTGCGCCAAAAATGACAACAGCAATAGTCATGAGCTGCGTAAGAGTAATTAAGCCCTCATAAAAATAGGCCTCATTTTTGTATCCATTTTTTCTGCTTTCAACAAACCTATTATTTTCATAGCTAAACTTCCTTCTTTCCACCTCTTCATTAGTAAATGACTTTACAACTCGGATTCCTGAAAGAGTATCTTCCACCTGTGCGTTGATATCCCCAATTCTATCCTTACTTTCCCTTAGTGCCCTGTGCATTTTCTTACTAAAATAAAATCCATACAGAGCCATAATGGGTAAAAAAAGAAGAGCAATTATGGCGAGCTTACTATTGATACTGATTAAGATGATAAATGCGCCAATAAAGTTCAGTAAGGAGATAACAATATCTTCAGGGCCATGATGATATAATTCGCTAAGATCAAACGAGTCATTTGAGATTCGAGTCATTAGCTGCCCTGTTCTTTGTTCATCATAAAAGTTAAAAGACAGTTTTTGATAATGTTCAAACAGCTCAGTGCGCATATCTTTTTCCATAAGAGCCCCCATCATATGACCCTTGTAATCAATAAACGTATGGCACGTGGTATAAAGAATAACTAAACCAACCATGACAGCTCCCGTCACGTATATTTGACTGAGAGCATCTGGCATGTTGGATTCTAGTAAATTTTTTGTGATGTATCTTATCAATAAGGGAAAGGCTAAAGTAATTACCGATACAATAATTGCACATGCCATATCCGCATAAAACAACCCTAGGTAAGGTTTGTAATACGATAGGAATTTCTTAATTCGGGAATTCATCTCCCTCTCCTTTGATATGCAAAGCCATTAAAATATCATCGAAATAGCTATTTCCAACTTTGACTCGCCTTTTTAGACATCCTTCTTCATAAAAGCCCATCTTTTTATAGAGGGCAATGGCTCTTAAATTACAGGTTCGAACACTCAACTCTATTTTCTCTACTGTTTCTGATTGTTTTGCCCATTTAATAAGTTCTTTCATTAGCAGAGTGCCTATCCCATGCCCTTGATAGCCTTTATGAACAACTATGTTTAACTGCGCCACATGGCAAAGTGATTTTAGGCCTAGAACTTCTAAAAAGGCATGACCCACAAGACTCCCCTTTTTTTCAGCAACAAGATAAATTCCTTGAGACGATTCTATGGTCTGCCTAGTATCTCTCTCGTTCAACTCTGACGGTTGAGAACAAAAATATCCAGCTTCTTGGGCTATTTCTTTCTCAGCCTCGACCAATTGTAGAGCATCTTCTGCTGTAGCTTGCCGAATTAATATAAGACCCTGCTCTAACATAAAAAACTCCTATAAATTTTAAGTATAGCAATAGGCAAATCTGTTTTGCAATCCTTTCCTTAGGTAACTATTGTGAAATTCCATTAGGCTTTACTAAAAAACAGTGCTAAAGAAAAATGTAATATATTACATTAAAATATACTTAACTGTTTTTGGTTATAAAAATACATCTTATGACCTTAATCTTATCAAGGAAGAACATCGTAGAATAGCGTCTGAACGGGTAACAAATGAACATGCTATAGGGTTTTTAAAAAGATTTAAAATACTTAGCGAGGGCTACAGGAATAGAAGAAAGCGATTTGGGCTCAGGTTTAATCTGATTGCTGGGATTTGCAATTTTGAGCTAGATATGACTGCCTGACAGGTTACGCAAGAAGTATATTATAATTAAATTTAAAAATGGAGGTTTTTCAACTTACCTGTGTGAGACCGAGTAAGGAAACAAAAAAAATCAAATATGTCTCTTTAGATCCGCATTTGATCTAAAGAGACAGTAAAGTATTACTCTAATTAAAACCAAGAGTAGCCTGTGTTGCCTCTTTCAATCCTTGAATAGTAACCGTATAAGTTAATGTTGGGGACCAAGCAGGACTGTGTTCCGCATCCAACCAATTAATCGTTCGTTTAGAGTCTTTGTATACATCCATAGAGAGGCCTTCGTCTCCAGCTACTAAACAATGCCAAGCTTTGCCAGGTATGAGTAGTTCACCCTTGCCACAATAATTGTAGTTCCAAGTAGCTCCATTATCTTGAGATAACCATACATGACAACCCCCTGCTTTAATATCAAAGGTTTCATCAATATCATGATAATGAGGTTGTACGTATTCACCGGGTCCATAACATACCATACGGCAGTCATTTATAGTTATATCCCAAAAACCTTCTCCGGTATTGGGATCAAGCTTACGAGTAAGCGTCTTGTCTCCAATATTGTATCCGGCTTTTTGCATAGCAATACGTGCATCTTCTTGTTTAGAAGCTGTTAAGGAGAGCTCTCTTACAGGGCTGGTGGAATGTAATTCAATTTCAATCGATTTAACGGCCGAATCCCACAATGTATTATACATGCTATAGCAGCTATAGACAAATTCCTTTACTCCAGATATTCCCATAATCCCTCCTAGGATCTTAAGTTAAGAATTACCATCCAATCCGTACGATTTTGTGATAATTAGTCCAATGAAGTTAAACCTAACATTTGTTTTCAGCAATAAAACAAATAATGCTGAATTCAAGTTTCTATCGCACCAACTAGTTTTTAAATTATTTTTTAGGTGTTTCCCAGTCTAAAACCTTCATGGGTCTTTCATTTAATTGATTTTGAGCAAACTTTATATCTTCTAGGATGACCTTAGTAAATTCAGTTTTTTTAGGAAAATATTATAGTGCTTTAATTTTACATTGACAGTATGGCCCTGTCTAAAGCATCAGTGAACTTTGTAACTTTAGGCAACAGTTCTCGAACCTTTACCTTCATGTTAGCCCAGTATTTTTCAATAGGATTGAGATCAGGAGAGTAAGCAGGAAG
>CANNLR010000146.1 GCA_947505635.1 Chlamydiota bacterium | reverse complement strand
TTTATCAAAAAGTTCAACGTTAAGACAGAAGGATTCTTATTGCCTGTTGAAAGTTTTACGAGCTTTAATGACTTTTTCATTAGAAAACTAAAACCAGAAGCTAGACCCATTGCGTCAAGAGAAAGAGAAGCGATCTTGCCGGCTGATGGAAGATATCTTGTCTACCCTAACATAGAAGAAGCAGATGGCTTTATAGTAAAGGGAAAGAAGTTTACCTTAGAAGATCTTTTAGGAAGTAAAGATCTAGCAGAGTCTTACCAAAAAGGTATAATGGTAATCGCAAGGCTTTGTCCTACAGATTATCATCGATTTCATTTTCCTTGTCATTGCACCCCTTCAGAGCCTCTTCTTATAGAGGGTCCTCTTTATTCTGTTAATCCGTTAGCTTTACGAAAAAGAATTGAAATTTTGGCAGAAAATAAAAGGCAGATCACCATTTTACATACAAAGTACTTTGGGAAGGTCATTTTTATAGAAGTTGGGGCCACCTGCGTTGGCGCTATTCATCAAACGTACACGCCAGGAACTTCTTGCAAAAAGGGAGATGAAAAAGGATATTTTTCTTTTGGAGGATCTTCTTTAGTTCTTCTTTTTGAGCCAGGAACGATGGAGTTGGACCAAGATCTTGTAGAAGCCTCTAAAGAAAAAATAGAGGTCCTGGGTCTTATGGGGCAAACCTTAGGGCATTCTTTATATCTATAGATTTTCTAGTTTCTTGTATAGTTAGTCCCGTATTTTCTGCTACGTCCTCTAGGGAAGGACCTCTTTTAAGCATTTTAAAGCTTTAGCCTTGGCTTTGACCTCACCTTGAGCCTCGGCTTTTTCAAGTGCGCTGGCTTCTGCTCTTAGCCATTTTAGATGGCCTTCATATAATTCAGGTTCCTCTTCGTTTAAGGAGAAATTAAGAGATCTTTATTTTCCTCTATGCCAAATGTTTTGTTGAATATAGGGTCTATTCTAGGACGTAAAAGTGACATAGTTGCCCTAATTTTAAGTTACATTCATCATAACAAGAGTAGAGGTAAAATCCAAGAAGATATTAATCTTTAATAGAACAGGATTTTGATTCTTAGTGTTTGAGTGGTAAGTATTTTGATAGCGTGTATGCTATCAAATTTTACTTTTTTGATGCTGTTGGGGCATAAAAATATTCATTTTTAATAGTGTGTACGCTATCATAAAGTTATGAGGTGTGGAGATGAAACGTCGATCTATTGCGGAAGTGCTTCTTATTGAAGAGATTACAAAAGCTTCGCAAAAGGTAAAAGTTGCAGTTAGGGGTCTTGGTATTGGGGTGCTGATCAAGAGCATTCGCTTACAGTTGGGGATGTCTCAAAAAGCGTTGGCTCAATTAGCGAAGATCCCTCAATCAAGTGTTTCTCGTATTGAACAAGGGCAAAAGGATATGAGTCTATCAACTGTGTCTAAAATACTTGAGGCCGTTTCCTGTGATCTTATCGTGGTTCCTCTTCTAAAGGATTCGATTGATGCTGTTCGGCGTAAACGGGCTAGGAAAATAGCTGAAAAACAGGTGAGATATCTCAAGGGGACTATGAATTTAGAGAATCAGCAACCTGATTCTCCCTTTATAGAAGAATTGTTAAAGCAAGAAGAAGAACGTCTTTTGAAGGGCCCTTCCTCTAAACTATGGGAAGATTAAAAAAATATGTCGGAACGCTTTGAATTTCCTGAAGGAGCTACGCCTATAGCTGATTGCAGCGATCTTATCCCTGTCTGGGTTCATAATTTGAATGACCTTAACAGGGTAGAAGCTGAAAATATTATGCAGGCACAACAAAAATATTTGCGCAGACCCTCTAACGATTTAAAAGATTGGTTTCAGGCTGGAGAATTAAAGGCTATTCATCGAGCAATGTTTGGAAACGTTTGGAGCTGGGCTGGTGTATATAGAAAATCAATAACTTCAATAGGAATCTCCCCGACTTTAATCCCTATACGATTGGCAGAACTTTGTTTTGAGGTGGTGTCTTGGTTTCAACATCCAGTCGAACTGACTTTTGTAGAGATGGCAGCTAGAATTCATCACAGATTAGTTTTTATACATCCTTTTGAAAATGGAAATGGTCGTTTTTCTCGTCTTATTGCTGACCGCTTTCTTCTTGCTTTGAGATGTCCTCATCCTATATGGCCGATTCATCTGAATCAAGAAGGCCTAGAACGTAAGGATTATATTCAAACACTTAAAAGCGCAGATAAGGGAGACTTCATTCCTTTGATTAATTTCATGAAAAGACTTGGTGCCTCTGATCCCAAATTCAGCGAACTATTTACAGATAAATTTCATAAAACTTTCATTAAAAGCGATAAAGGTCCTGCTTTAGTAAGAGCTTTGCTCGAGGCTGGGAGTAATCCAAATGATACAACTCCCAATGGACATCATGCAATGCAATTGGCTGTAAAAGCTGAATTAGTAGAAATTGTTAAACTTTTAGCAAGTGCTGGTTCTCAGATAGATTCTATTGATCGTTCTTTTTTGACCCCTTTTCAGATGGCAGTTATTCAAAAAAACAAGACTCTTATCGATTTTCTGTTATCTAAGGGAGCTAAAAATCAAGCTTCTTCTAGATTGGATATATCTAATTTGTGATGGATTGGAGTTTTTGACAAATAAGACATTTTTCTAAGCTGTGACCTTTTGCAGGACAGTAGGCTCTTGCATAGTGGATGATTTGAAGGTGAAGAAGGATCCAGCTTTTTTTAGGAAAGAGCTTTTTAAGATCTTTCTCTGTCTTTTCTACATTTTTCCCTGTAGAAAGACCCCATCTTTTAGCGCATCTATGGATGTGGGTGTCTACGGGGAAGGCGGGGATAGAAAATCCTTGTGTTTGGACTACGGAAGCGGTTTTATGACCAACTCCTGGAAGAGATTCTAGATCTTCTAAAGAAGAGGGGACCTTTCCTTGAAACTTATCGAGTAGGATTTTAGAGAGGGAAGAAATGGCTTTAGCTTTATTTTTATAAAGGCCGCAAGACTGGATGATCTTTTCGATTTCTTCTACTGGCAAGGTGGCCATCTCTTCTGGTGTTGAAGCTTTAGCAAAAAGGTGCTTAGTTACCTTGTTAACCCGCTCATCTGTACACTGCGCAGATAGAAGGACAGCAACTAACAAAGTAAAAAGACTGGTGTGGTGAAGAGGGATGGGAGGAGAGGGGAAGAGCTCATCTAAAATAGCTTTTACGATGAAGGCCTTTTCCTTTCGTATCATGTTACTTTCCGATACAAAACTTAGAAAAGACAGAGTTTAAGATTTCTTCTGAGATGTTGACCCCTAAAATTGTTCCAAGTTCAAAAAGACATTTTCTCATGTCAAAACTTAAGAATTCGGGGGAGATGTCTTGCTCAAGACCTTGAACTACAGAATAAAGTAGCAAGATAGCTCTATCGAGTGCTTCTTTATGTCTTAGGTGGGTTAAGATTACTTCTTCTTTAGCTGGGGGGCCTTTTTTCCAAAGAAAGGTTTGGATAGCCTTTTTTAAAGAGTCGATGCCATCTCCAGTAAGTGCTGATAAGGGGACGTGGAAGAACGTACTTGTAGAGGGACAAAAGGTGTGGGGAAGATCTGTTTTATTCCAGACAAGAAGAGTTTTATCTTTGGGAGTTAGCGTTAGTAGAGAAATTGATTCAGGACAAAGGGGCGTTGAGGCATCTAAAACAAGTAAGATAAGATCGGCCGCTTGCATCGCTTCTTTAGACCTTCTGATTCCTTCTTTTTCTATTTTTTCTGTTGTTTCTCGGATTCCTGCCGTATCGATTAATCGGAAATGGAGTCCTCCAAGGTATAGATTGTCTTCAAGAAGATCCCTTGTTGTTCCGGCTATATCTGTGACGATAGCTCGTTCTTTTCCAAGAAGTGCATTCATTAAAGAGGACTTTCCTGCATTGGGAGGGCCAATGAGACATAGGGTTAGACCTTCATGAATCATCTTCCCTTCATCGAAAGTAAGGGATAGTTGTTCCATAATTTGCAAAGTCGTAGCTAAAAGAGCTAAGATCTCTTCTTTAGAAGCGAATTCAAGGCTTTCCTCTGGAAAATCTACAGAAGCTTCTAAGATGGCTGCTACATCAAATAATTTTGTTTGCAGCCCTAGGATTTTTTTAGAAAGAGCCCCTTGCAGTTGTGTGTTAGCTGCGGCGTAAGCGATTTCGTTTTTAGCGCTAATGACTTGCGCTATGGCTTCAGCTTTAGCTAGGTCAATTTTTCCATTCATAAAGGCTCTAAAGCTAAACTCGCCAGGAGAAGCTAACCTGGCTCCAGCTTCTAGAGTCCTTTCTAGGACTCTACGGGTTACAAGACCTCCCCCATGGCAGTGGATCTCTACTGTATCTTCTCCTGTGAACGACTTAGGCCCTTTCATGACAAGGA
>CANNLR010000145.1 GCA_947505635.1 Chlamydiota bacterium | reverse complement strand
TTTCTAAATTAAAACAAATTTGTGATCATCCTTGTTTAGTAGAAGGAGAGGTAGAGCGTTATCATGAGCATAGCTCTGGTAAATGGGACCTATTTGTAGAGCTATTGCAAGAAGCTAGAGAAAGTCATCAGAAGGTTGTTGTCTTTACTCAATATTTACGGATGATGGACATAATAAAAATTTATCTAAAAAGCCAAGATGTTGGATATGCAGAGATTCGAGGCAGCACTCGAGACAGGGGTTCTCAATTAAAGAAATTTAAAGAAGATCCGGAATGTGAAGTGTTCATAGCTTCTTTGCAAGCTGCGGGTGTTGGGATTGATCTCACAGCGGCCTCCGTTGTTATCCATTATGATAGATGGTGGAATCCTGCTAAAGAAAATCAGGCTACGGATCGAGTGCATCGTATGGGGCAAAGTCGTGGGGTACAGGTGTTTAAGTTGGTTACAAAAAAAACAATAGAAGAAAGAATTCATGCTGTTATTTTACAGAAGATGGGTCTTTTGGATGAAGTTGTTGGATTTGATGATCAATTCCTTATTAAACATTTTACTAAGCAGGAATTGCTCTCTTTATTTTCTTCTTTAGAAGAAGACTTTGCCCCTTAGAGAGTCTTGTTTTTAAAAAAATAATTAAAATCATGTATTTTTAATCTCTAATGATGTAGAATTTTGCTTCATTAATTGGGTTTTTTTATGAAAAAAAAGATAAAGTTAGCTCTTGTAGGGCGTCCTAATGTAGGAAAATCGGCTCTTTTCAATCGAATTTGTAATCGCCGTATTGCCATTGTAGATGAAGCTGTGGGGATCACTAGAGATCGACTCTATACAGAGGCAGATTTCTTTGGTCAGCCTTTTGAAATTATTGATACAGGGGGAATCGATACTCTTTCGGATATCCCATTTTATCAAGAAGTTCAGATGCAAACAGAGATTGCGATCGAAGAAGCAGATGTTCTTGTTATGGTTGTAGATAGTCAAGTAGGGGTTACTCTATTAGACGAAAGGGTTGCAGATACCTTACTAAAGACAAAAAAGAGAGTTGTTTTAGCTGTTAATAAGATAGATGACTATTTGCATTTAGATAGTATGTATCCTTTTTATAGCTTAGGAATTAAAGATGTTATAGCAGTATCTGCTGTGCAAGGATTTCAGATAGCAGAGCTTTTAGAAGCAAGCTTTCTAGGGATGCAATGGCCTGAAGAAGAAGAAGTCGTGGATACAAGAATTAAGGTAGCTATTATTGGTCGTCCAAACGTTGGAAAGTCTACTCTTGTAAACTTCTTACTTAAAGAAGCTCGTTGTGTTGTTAGCCCCATTGCAGGAACGACAAGGGATAGCATAGATACGCAGATAGAAAAAGAAGGAAGAGCCTTTACTCTGATTGACACAGCAGGGATCCGTCGTAAAAAAGCAGAACATGAAGTAGTGGATAAGTTTGCTGCTATTCGTACAGAAAGAGCGGTTGAAAGATCAGATATTTGTGTTCTTGTTATGGATTCAAGTCAAGGGATCACAGCGCAAGAAAAGAAGATTGCTGAAATGATTGAACAAGCAGGTAAGGGGTGTATTTTACTCTTTAACAAATGGGATCTTGTAAAAGGATTCCGAATGGAACATTGCCTTCAAGGGATTCAGCAAGAAGCCTCTTTTCTAAGTTTTTGTCCTACTTTGTTTATCTCAGCTTTAACAGGGCGTAACCTAGATGGTTTATTTCCTTTATTAGTCAAAGTTCATGCAGACATGCAGATTCGTATTACAACAGGGCAGCTCAATAAGTTCGTAGAAGGGGTGTTTCAAAAATATCATCCTCCTATGCTTGGAGGGAAGCGTCTTCGCGTCTACTATATGACACAGGTATTAATTTCACCTCCTCGATTTGTCCTCTTTGTGAATGATCCGGAACTCATGCTCGAAAGTTACAAGAAATTCATGATCAATCAGTTTAGAGAACAGTACGGCTTTACTGGGGTTCCAATCGTATTTGAGTTGAGAGGGAAAGGACAAAGACAAGGAGAAGCTGGGGCTGCTAAGGCTTTAGCGCAAGAAGAGTCTCCTCCAAAACCTGTTGGGGTTGAATGTTCTCAAGAAGAAGAACCTGAGAACTATAAAGAAACTCCTGATCTACAAGAAGATCTAGATTCTTCATACTATACTCACGTGTAAGCACTACTTATAAGAGCAGGAAAATAGCTTTTCCTGCTCTTATAGATCTTCTATCAATAAGATAGGCTCATTGCACATAATTCATTATTTAGATCAAAAGCGATTTCATTTTTAATTATTAGTTCGCGTCCCGTTTCGTCTAGAGCATTAAGCGTATAATTTGTTTTTACAATTAAACTATCGTCTTGCTCTGCGATGTCTATGATAATATTAGAATTTTTCGACCTAGTTGCGGAAATGTTAGGACGCAAGATAGAAATTCCTGTGGCTGCAGAAGAGATACTTATCGCTTGTAATATTTTATTGTTTCTAACGGGCTCATTTTTTTTAAGAAGTTCTTCTGCTATTTTCGTGTGATGATAGAATCCCGTTTGTGTTTTTTCTGGAAGTGTTACTCCTGAGTTGCTTATGATCTTTTCTTGGGCGGATCTACTCGCTCCTAGGGCCTCTTTTCTGATTTTTAGCTTAGAGATTCTTTCATTTTTATCAGCCCCACTGGAATCTAGAGTCTGGGTAAAAACTTCTTCACCTGTTAATAGTTGTTCTCGAAAGGTCATTGCCTCTGGCTTTCTTGATAATGTTTGTTCTAATTGATCGTATAGAGCAGTTATTTCAGTCTGTAGTTTTTTTATAGTGTCTTGCATGGAGCTACTTTGATCAATGGTTTTGTCAGATTTTAATCTTTCAACGGTGATTAATTTTGTTTTGATGTTATGGAGAAGATGGTTAGTTTCTTCTTTCAGTTTTGGATCGCCATCCCAAGATTCTGGTGGAATTGAACTGCGTAGTTTTGAAGTTAATTGACTTAAGTTCTTTAAACTATTGCGGACTTTTTCGGGGTTTGCCTCGACATTTGAGCTTAATTGATCTAAGGCATCTTTTATTAAGGTTTTTTGCTCAGTAGATAGAAGCTGAGTGTTTTCTACTGCAGCTAAAAAATCTGGATACTCAATAGAGCTGATGATCTTTATATTTTCAATTGATACTTGAGAGGATTCTATTTGATTTTTAACAGGTCTAATGTTGTGTGCTAGGTCTATAACAGCTAAGGGCTTGTTATTATATGAGATGTCTATAGCGCTAAGATCTCTTCCAAAGTCTTGTCTCAGACTTGCTATTATTTTTCCAGAGGTCTCAGAATTTTCATTGTTAATTTGTTTCTTATAATTTTCTGCCATTTCTGGGAATATTGTGACTATGTCGTCTCTTGCGCAGTTTTTAATCATGGCAAGTTGTACATGTAAAGGAACGCTAGCAAGTCCAAAGAAAGGTTTACTGCCTGACTTTTCCTTGGCAGTAATCCAGTCTTTAATAACATGAATAGAGACTTTTTCAGGTGTCGTTTTGATTAATCCACTATACTGTTCCATCCAAACATTAAGATTTTTACTTTTTTTTAATTGCTTTTCAAGTGCTACTATGGGGGGATCTTTTTTTGGACTTCCAAAAATAGACTTAAACTTTTCTTTAAGTGATGAACGTTTGCCTGGTGTTGGGGAGAGCTCGGATGTAACGGAAGCGGTTGAGCTAGGAGAGCTTGAAAGAGGTGGGGAAGGAGAGTCGGATTGAGTCGTAGAAGATGGATTAGAGGATCTTGAAAGGTCTTCTGTGGTGATGCTTCGAAAGGAGTGTCCATTAGGATTGGGAGGTGCTGATCCTTGTTTGCCTCCTATAACTCCTCCGAGCCGCATTGTTCCGGTAGCTAATAAAGCTTCTGCTTCTTTGCTTGTTCTTTCTTTGAAAACAGCAACAGTGTTGCGATCTGTATCTGTAAGATTCTCGATCGTATTTGCAAGATTTATTAGTCTTTCTGCTTGATCGGGGGTGAGCTGGATCTGTGGATTATTCTTGAGCAGGGCTGCGATTTGAGTTATTCGCTCCTGTGTATTTGAGTTGCTATTACAGATTGATTCGATTTGTGTTTTTATAATAGATGAATTTACAGGATGCATAAAACTACTTTAGTAATTGGTTATATCTATTTTAGAAAATACTTTTTTGTTACCGAGATGTCAAGTGGATTTTCAGTCTAATAAATAATTTTATTTAAAAAATTTGTTTTATTCTGTTAAAGAGACTTGCACGGCGCATAGTCTTTTTTTCAAATCAAAATAAATTTCGTTTTTGTAGAGTTTAACATCATCTGTATTCGTGTTTAGAACATCGATATAGAATGTGTTTGTTGAGCTAAGAGATTTGTCAGTGGCGGTGATATTGAGCATTGTTT
>CANNLR010000144.1 GCA_947505635.1 Chlamydiota bacterium | reverse complement strand
TCTATCAAATCTTTTTAATCAAAACGCCCTGTAAAGGGAGCTGTTGCTTGTTTAAAAATGGTATTTAGCAAGGTTCCTTATCAGTTCCATATAGACCGGGAGCAATTTTATCATGGTTTATTGCAAGTTGCCTGTCACGCAGCAGGTCTTAAAGTACAGTCTGAATATTCCCTTAGTCATGCTAGAATTGATTTAGTATTGGATTTGCCAAGTAAGTTATATGTAGTTGAGGTCAAATTCAACGAGTCTGCAGAGGTGGCTTTGGCTCAAATTGAAGAGCACAAATAATATGAGCCTTTCCTTAAATGCGGAAAGCCTATTGTTTTGCTTGGGCTATCTTTCAAAAAAGAACCTTGCACCTTTGATATTTCCTATGTGAAAAAAGACCTATGACCATGGAGATTTCTAGACTAACTGTCAGTTTGCCAAAAAAAAAGCATCATAAGGTGAAAAAAGCTGCTTCTAATATGGGCATTAGCATGAGAGAGCTTGTAGAGCTTAGTATTGATGAGTTTTTGCACAGAAAACCAAACAAAGAAACAGACGCAGCCTTACAACAGTCCATTTCGAGAAAAGGACTTAAGGGATATGAAAATATAGAAGATCTTTTTAAGGATCTTGAAAAATAATGTTAAAACAATTTCCAACTAGTCAATTTAAAAAAGACTATAAACTTGTGATGAAAAGAGGCCTTAACTTAGAAAAGCTTAAGGATGTTATGAAAAAATTAGCTGAAGAAACTCCGCTAGATACTAAATTTAAAAATTACAAACAGGCCTTTACAATAGATTCGAACTCTTTTAAAGAATTTTTCATACCTTCTTGACAGCATCTCATTCAATAAAAGTGTAGCGGTTATTTTTGCTCAGTTCCTAAAGCCACTCTATAAAACTGACTAGAAGTTCGTTTTTTCTATAAAAACCAGCTCTAGATGTGCAAATGCGTTCTTGGGGCCAGGAAAAGGAGCCTCTCAAGCATTGCTGAGGCTGGCCTCCTTTGGAGTATCCGCCGGATATAAGAATTTAAAAGCGGCGGATACTTTTTACAATTGATTATTATCCGCCGGCGAAGACAAAAAAACAGCTCTTTTTCTCTATGATCACCACGATGGGCTTAAAACCCACTATGTATTCTGAAGAGCTTATCTCCAACGAGGCGATCTTAGATGATTTGTTTAAAAAAAATTAATACACTTACCAGAATGTATTTTTAATTCTTTCGAAAAACTCAATATAACCCAGACCCCACTTGATCTCAATGGGTGTCCGGGTTGCATCTCCCCCAACAAACCACATTTCATTACTTAACTCTTTTAATTTAAAGCTTTTTTGCCATCTTAAAACTACCAAGAGCGAGTAAGGATCCCTCTTGAGAGATCCTGTTAAAAACCCCAATACCTCCACTTTTTTCACAAAACTAGCATCCTTTTGTGAATTTTATCCAAATTCCAGTTCAAAAGCTCCGCAGAAAAAGTTCTTTAACGTAACGCTCTAATTTTGAAGATATCATAGACAGAAAGTCATTTTAAAATGTAACACAGACACCCACTTGACCTAAATGGGTGTCTGTGTTACATTTCTATTATGATTAAATCAAAATATATAGCAGCATTCAAGGCTCTCTCAAAAAGACCTGTTTTCTCATCTACAGAAGGAAAAGAGGCAGGAATCCCTGCTAGGATGCTTGCTTATTTTTGCTCAAAAGGACAGATCGAGCGTATAAGCAAGGGAATTTATAGAGTCAAACATGTTGATTTTGATCGTGACTTTGAATGGGAAGATCTTGCTCTCACCGCTTTAAGCATTCCTAATGGGGTCATATGCCTCATCTCGGCGCTATGCTACTATGATTTAACAGACGAAATTATGAGAGAATTTTGGATTGCTGTTCCCCATTCCACTACCTCCCCTTCTAGAGAAAATGCTCATATCGTCCGAATGAGAAATATTTCTCTTGGTAAAACCATTATTAAAATGGGCAATCAAAAACTAAAAATTTTTAATCGCGAGAGAACTGTCATAGATGCTTTTCGCTATTTGGATAAAGAAATCGCCTTAAAAGCGTTACAGTCTTACTTAAAAATAAACAAAGCGACAAAACCAGACATCGATAAGCTTCTAAAATATGCAAAAAAACTCAGAGTTGATTTAACCCCTTATATTTCGGCCCTTACAATATGAAATCTGCTATTGAACAAACAATCAAAGAAAAAATTAAGGCTCTTGCCAAAGAACGAGAAACAACATTTGCAGAGCTTTGGAGAAATTTGATTCTGGAAAGATTTTTAACCCGTTTAGCACGTTCCTCTTTTAAAACTAAATTCGTCTTGAAAGGAGGGACTCTCTTGGCAAAATATTTACCCTTAGGGAGAGAAACTCAAGATCTTGATTTTTTCATTCAACAGCTATCAAATACCGAACAATCCTTGAAAACGGTTTTGCAGGCAATTTGTGATATCGACGCCAATGACAGCTTTGCATTCGAGGTGGCCAAAATCAAAATCTTGGATCATGTGCATTTGGCATATACTGGAGCTGAAATATCGCTCTTAGCTAAGTTTGGCGCTACAAGAACAATTATACGCATGGATCTGGGGTTTGGCGATCGCGTAGAACCGATCGAGCATCCAATAAATCTAACCGCTACATCGAAAGGCCCCCTCTTTGAAAGTAAGATTTTCTTGCATTGTTATCCAAAAGAATTCATTTTTGCGGAAAAATTAGAGACTGTGGTCTTTCGTGGAGCAAGCAATACTCGAATGAAAGATTTTCACGATCTTTATTCGCTAATTCACTTAGGCGATCTCGATGATTCTCTAACAGAAAAAGCTATTCAATTAGTATTCCATCACAGAAAAACTCTCCTCAAAAAATTACCGATCGCATTTGATCAAGTCGCTTTCGAAACACTTGAAAAAAATTGGAATTTATATCGTAGAAAACTAAAAATAAAAAAAAGCTCTCTTACAGTACCAGAATCCATTGAGGACGTAACTTTGGCTATCAATCAATGGCTGAAGGTCCCTTCCTAGCTCTAGGGCATTCTCATAATTTCAAAAATAAGAGCTCGTATCCAAGCTGGAGCAAATTTTATATTTTGCTTAATTTCTTCTTCAGAACAATCCTTAAGAAATTTTGCAACCTGCGCACGCTCAGCCTGAGCAATGTGATCTTTTCCTAAATTTTTCAAGGCTTGAATCAAAAGACCTTCTCTTGTCCCCGCAGAAGACATATTTTTTTTCGTCGTCTTTTTAAAGATAATTTCTTGATTACCAATTATCATTTTTCTTGAGGGGCCTTCCGTTAAAAAAATAATTCGACTAGGAACTTGCTCTGAAAGACCTACTAAATTTGCGGCGCGGGCTCCAGCTGGTTGAATCAAAACCCCATTTTTCTCTGCGATTGCTTTAGCAACTTCATTTAAGTCTGGAGGAATAATCCCCAATAGATCATGGATTTTGGGATAGTCATAAATCCCCTGAGCAAGGCGTCGAATGATTTTTTGTCTTTGAAGATGAGAAAGAGCCTTTCGAATAGAGGCGTCACCTCCTAAATCTGAGAAATGCATCGATGTAAAGCACCAGCCCCGGCCATGCTCAATAATCCTGTTCTTTACTAGAACCTCAACTCCAATACACATCTTAACATCTCCACTTTTTCACAAATATAGCATCTTTTTGTGAATTTTTCAACTATTTAGATTCATCTCTAGGCCCTACACATTGCCTCATTAACAAGCTAAAAATGGCTCTTTTTGCAAGGAATCAGCAAATCCATAGAAACATTTCTGTGGTTTCGCTATACTAGCTAAAAACAAAAGGATACCCTATGCAAAGGAAAAAATTTGATCTCGTCGTCATCGGAGCAGGACCTGGGGGCTATGTAGCTGCTATCAAGGCTTCTCAAATGGGAAAAAGTGTTGCTTTGATTGAAAAGGAATTTCTAGGAGGCACTTGCTTAAACGTAGGATGCATCCCCACAAAAACATTAATTGCCGGAGCTCTAGTTCTCAGCAAAGTACAGCACGCAAAAGACTTTGGCATTGAAACAGGACCCGTCACATTTGACTACAGCAAGATGAAACTAAGAAAAGATGGCGTTGTAGGAAAAATCAGAAAAGGACTTGAAGGACTTATTCAATCTAATGGGATTACGATCTTAAAAGGAAAAGCAGAATTTACAGCCCCTAACGAGTTGAAAATTATTCGAGAAGAAGGAGAATATATCCTTTTTGATAAGGTTATTATCGCTACAGGGTCTGAACCTTTAGATATCCCCGCTTTTCGCTGCGATCACAAAAAGATCTTCAACTCTTCTTCTATCTTAGAGCTAGAGAAATTACCTTCTAAAATTGCAATCATCGGAGGAGGCTATATCGGTTGTGAGTTCGCTTCTCTTTTTGCAGAACTTGGCGTTAAAGTAAC
>CANNLR010000143.1 GCA_947505635.1 Chlamydiota bacterium | reverse complement strand
TATCTGCCTAAGGGTATGAAAAGATATGCTTTACGGTATGATGTTGTGACTAATTTAGTAGGAGCTTTAAGTGATAATGGAAGTCCCGGATATCAAAAAAAATCCTTACAGTAAGTTAAAGGCGAGTTCATCGACAAAAAAATGGATAACAAGGCTTTTTATTTGCTTTGGGACATTTATGTCGGTGCAAGCAAGTTCTTTTGACTTTTCAAAAGACATATCATCGATTTATAATCCTTCTAGAGAAGATTATCAAAGACTTGAAAAATATTTATCTGAAATTACAGATGAAGACTTACCTCCTATGCGAACGACAAGATGTCGTACGGTTTTGAATTCCATGAAATTAGTGGGAAAAGATTTTTCTGAAAATCCTACGTTTGAAATTATATATGTAAATCAAAATCCCGAAAGCAAAGCAAGATGCGTGATCTTATATACTACCTATAATGATCCTTATCCTCAAAATGTACATAAGATCATCACACTTTTACAAAAGACGGGATTTGATGGTCATATTTTATTTAGAATTGGAGGCTATCCGAATTTAGAAGAAGGGTGTTTAGAATTAGTTGATGTGCCCTATGCTTTTAAGGCTTGTGCCTTTAAAGAAGCCTATAGACTTGGTTATAAAAACATTCTCTGGATCGATGCTTCAATGAGTCCTATAAAATCCATAGATCCTCTTTTCACTACTATGGAAGAACATGGCTATTTTGTTATGACATCAGGAAGTTTTTTGCAAAAAGAAGTAGATGCAGAGCTCATTACTTTTCAGACGTTGAACGATTTAGAGATTACGTATGAAGAATCTTTTTTTGCCCCTCATATCACAACACCCGTATTTGGAATTAATACAGAATCTTCCGTTGGATTTGAAATACTTAACCAATTTTATACCTTTGCTAGAGCTAGAAAAGGTTTTTTTTGTAATTGGCCCGATGAAGCTCCCTTATCTGTTATTCTCTATAAAATGAACTTGCCCTCAATGGGTGTTTGGCAGAATTTTTTTGTGAAAGATTGGGAATGGGATAAAGTAGAGTCTCATCATTACTTTAGTATGAGCGCAAGACGTCCTGCAGAAAGAGAGCAAAATTTTACCTTGTCAGAAGAAACAAAAAATTCAATCCGTCAAGGAATTTTAAGTGGCATTCCAATGCCACTGCTTTGTAGATTTTTACACTTAGATAAGTACAGTTTGTTTTCCTTTTTTGATAAAGAGTGTTCTAAAATTTATTTTATGCAAAATAAAGAAATTGTAATCAATGGAACGGAACTCGTTTTAAAACGAGTTCAGGCAAATAAGCTATGGCCTCAATATCTTTGCAAAGCAAAAGACATTTGGATTTGGCTAGCCTTTGATATGTTAACAGGATATGTAGTAGCAGCTCATTTTGGAAAAGAAACAAATACGTCCTTAAAAGCTTTGTGGGATCAAATTCCAAGGCCTTATTTTCTAAGAGGAAAAGAGCCTGTAACAGAAGAAATGTATATTAATTTTAATAGATAAAAAAATAGGGTGGTGATGAGACTTGTAATTTTTTTGGATTATTCCAATTTGTTAAAACTGTTTGACTAAAGCCTTTTCATTTGAGAGTCTAACAATATGAGAAAAAAATCATAAACTATTATTTTTGAAAAACAATGCAGTGGTTTTTTAATGATTCTTTTTTAAGCCAGGTTGTATGTTCCATAAGAAATTCGACAGAAGGAAGTTTTGCTTCAGTATGTGCATCATTTAGCCAAATAGTTCCCCCTTTTTTTACTTTTGGAAGATAGAGCGTAACGTCTTGTAAAGAGCCATCTTTTGAAAAATTCCCATCAATATATAACAAGTCAATGGATTCATCAGCAAATGTATAGGAAGCTTGTAAGGAATTCATATCCAGTACGGTACACCATTTTTGTATCTGTCCTTTAATTGTCTGATATAAGAATGCTTGTCGAATTACAGCAAAATTTATTTCTTTCCACCAATTGTAGTTAGGATCATCAAGAGGCAATCCTTTTACAGCTTCATGGTTATCCCAGGCATCAATACAGAAGACTTGGCCTTGTTTTAGATATTTTAGAGCAGAGGCTATCGGAAGGGTTGAGGCTCCGCCAAAAGTACCAATTTCAACACAAATATTAGGTTTATAATCATATATGAAATCCATAAGGTGATTAGCTTTTTCTATGACGCACCATCCTGTGAATGCTGGTAATTTAGTAAGGCATTTACTTTTATGTTTTTCCCAAGTGCTAGAGCCAAATGTTAAGAGATGTGTGCTGGTTTCTTGAATATCAGAAGGATTTTCTTTGTTGTAAGTAACAACAGGATAGAGAGGCATATAGAGTTGTATATTTTCTGCAAAGGCAATTTCATTGTCAATGGGGAGGAAGAAATGATGATTTTTAAAATGTTCTAGGATTTTTTTTATGCCGGAGCGACGTATAACCATAGAGTGAGTTCTGCTGCGACTTCCGATTTTGATGAAATCAGGGCTAATTTTATTTTGATGGATAAAATTTCTTTGATTAAAAGAGTCTAGATCTGGACGCCACATCCACCAAAGCTTTTCTTTTAAAAGTGATCCTTCTTGATATTGATCGCAGTCGGTGTAAAGAATATCCCAAAGTCCATTGGTAAGAGAGTCTAGTTTTTCAATTAGATCGGTTATTTCATGAGGATCTTTTTTAATTTCAATATCATCTTCTAAGACCCAAATAGTTTCATAGCTTGCATCGTAGGCATCTTGAAGAACAGATAGATGACTTAATGCGCATCCGATGGCACCTAAATTCATCCACTCAGAAAAAATAGGTTTATATATTGTTGATGGCCTTAAAAATTCGTATTCTAGGGTTCCTTGTTCAGTAATCACAGTGGCCCAATGGTTCTGAGTCATTGATTGGCTATAACGCAGTGCAATGGCTTTTAATGTCTCAGCAGATAAGTCTTGTCCATAGATAGCGGAAAATCGATAGGGAAGAATTCCATATGTGTTAAGTGCTTTAAGGGCAGCATCAAGACGATCTGTTCTTTTATCTAAATTAATTAAGTAGATGTAGTCAATCTTATCGATTTGACCGCAGGGAACAAGAGCTGTACTCTCACACTTTTTTAAATGAAGGGCCATCCCGGTTAATGGAGAAAAGATAGATAAATATATCAGAAAATAGACGAAAGATCTTTTCATATGCTTTTTCTGAAAACCATGATTGTATTTTTAAACCAAGAGAGTGAAGAATGCTGTTTAAGTGTTTGTTCAGCAGTTATATCGTTGATGTAGTTTAGATTTTTCATGAGATTTTTGATGTATTCACTGTCTTGTTCATTAAAATGACCAAATCCACCTTGTCCTTTTATCGCCCAACTTAAAATAATTCCCTTAGAGCTGTGTCTATCTAGATTTTCAAGAAAAATAGATTCAAAACGTTTTGGAAGGTGTTCTCCAACTTCTAGGCTTATAACCCAGTCAAAGGTTTTTTTAAGGTCGAAGGGTTCGCTAAGGTCTAGCGTGGTGGCAACTCCTTCAGTTAAGGCATATGTATCTGGATTTCCATCATATCCTTCACAATGAAAATTGCATATTAGAAGAGTTTTAACATAGTCTCCAAGTCCGCATCCGAAGTCAACAACTGTATAAGCTTTTTCTCTTTTAAGGAATGTCACTAAGGCCCTTGCAAGAAATGGGTCGAATTTGTGTTCATTAATAATTTCTTTTCCAATCCAATAGCCATTGGGGTGCACTTGACTTTCTTCAGAATAAGAAAAATTAGATAAGCTGATTAGGATGATTAATTTTAGAATAACATTTTTTTCCATGAGATAGCCAAGAAAATTATTGATGATGGTGTGATATTTTTTTTAAGAACCGTGTATAATCTATGCTTTGATGAGTTCTTCTGATTTTGAATTCAATCACATTGTCGGTATTTTCTTCTTCAAAATAATATTTTTCTGCATAGTTAATGATTATGAGTGTGAAATTTAACAACGGGAAAAAACGGTAAAGAGCCATTTTTAACGTTTGTTGTTGCTTTTCAGATATTATTGATAAGGGATTTGAAGAATTTAACGCAGATCGGATAAAAAATACTTTTCCTCCATAATTTTTAAGTCCTCTAAACCGATTTATTCTTCTTTCATATTTTTCAGACAGTTCTTCTAAGTACTGGCTAAGAGCTATTGTTGGATCGGAAGGGTTTTCATGTCGAAATCTCATTTCATAATAAGTGTTATCGAATGCGGTTGGATTTTCAGGTCTTTGAAAAATAAAGAGTTCATCTAAGAAAAAGGCAAAATCATTGTCCAATAACTCTATGAATTTTTCATGATGATCCGTCCCAATCCAATCAAAAGGAAAGGCTTCAGTTCTAAGTTCACTATCTCGGAGTTTATCTGCAACTTCGCAATGGCTGCCTAAACTTATAAAAAGTCGATCTGATGAAT
>CANNLR010000142.1 GCA_947505635.1 Chlamydiota bacterium | reverse complement strand
TCCCCAAGAAAAACCCATAGCTTCTTAAGCTAATTATTAAAATAATTTTCACAGAAGCTCAAAAATCACAAATACCCCCCAACAATTTCTTCAAAATAAGCCATTTCTAGGAGTAAGTTTTCTATTTTCTTTTTTGAAGACTTAGAGTAAGATTGTTCTTTTTTGCAATAAAGGATCTGGAGTATGAGTAATCTGTCTTGTGGAATCGTAGGCCTCCCCAACGTGGGAAAATCCACTCTTTTTAATGCTTTAACAAGAAAAGCTGCGGCTGCTGAAAATTATCCTTTTTGCACAATTGATCCCAACGTCGGCATCGTAGAAGTCTCTGATCTAAGACTACAAAAACTTTCCTCCATTTCTCATAGTAAGAAGATTATACCTGCTACAGTGACTTTTGTAGATATTGCAGGACTTGTAGAAGGAGCCTCTGAAGGACAAGGACTTGGTAATAAATTTCTAACAAACATCCGTGACACCGATGCCATCATTCATGTCGTGCGATGTTTTCAAGATGATGATGTCATTCACGTACTTGGCGAAGTAGATCCCATTGCTGATATTAAAATCATCAACATGGAACTTATTCTATCCGACTTACAAATGGCAGAAAACACCTACAGTCGAATGGAAAAACAAGCTAAGGGCAAAAAAGAGCTACAACCTACTTTAGACGTCTTGAAAAAAGCATTAGATCATCTAAATCAAGAAAAGCCTCTTCGCAAACTAGATCTTTCTGAAGAAGAAAAAAAGATTTTGGCTCTATACCCTTTTCTCACAAATAAAAAAGTTTTATATGCAGCAAACGTATCTGAGGATTCTTTACCCTCTTTAGAAAATCCCCTTGTTCAAAAAGTGCGAGAATTTGCTAAAGAAGAAGGAAGCCTTGTTGTCCCTATCTGCGCAAAATTAGAGCAAGAAGTTGGACAACTAAGCCCTGAAGAAGCCATGGAATTTTTACAAAGTTTAGGATTAAGCGAAACAGGACTTGACCGTTTAATTAAGGTCAGCTTTTCTTTATTAGATCTCATCACTTATATCACAACGGGAGAAATAGAGACTCGGGCTTGGACTATCTTAAAAGGAACTCCTGCTAATGAAGCTGCTGGCAAAATCCATACTGATTTACAAAAAGGGTTTATTCGAGCAGAAGTTGTCTCTTATGATGATATGGTAACATATAACGGAAGGGTTGGAGCTAGAGAGCATGGCAAAGCTAAATCTGAAGGAAAAGAATATATAGTACAAGATGGAGATGTGATTTTATTTTTTCACAATTAAATATATGAAACAACTATTTGTCACCTGTCCCCACGGCTTCGAGCCCATTTTAGAACAAGAACTTAAAAGCTTAGGGCTCCATTCTTTATCTATTGGATTTTGTGGAATTTTCGTTCCTAAAAGCTTTGATAATATTTGCTTAATTAACTATCAGTCTCGAGTAGCCACTCGAGTTCTTTGGCCCATTGCAGATTTCCTCTGTAGGGATAGAGATGATCTTTACTCCAATGCAAGAGAGATCTCTTGGTCCGATTTCATGCACTGCAATAAAACGTTTGCCCTTGATTCTAACGTCTCTCACCCCAATCTCACAAATAGCATGTTTGCTTCTTTAGTTGTTAAAGACGCAATCTGTGATTTTTTTAGAGACCAGACGGGCGCCAGACCTTCCATCGACAAGCATTCTCCCGATGTTCAGCTCAACCTCTTTATCCAAAAGGGCAGAGCCACGATTTACATCGACACTTCCGGAGCCCCCTTACACAAAAGAGGATGGAGAGATCTTCATACGGAAGCTACTATGCACGAATCCTTAGCCGCAGGGCTTTTACTCTTCACAAAGTACTCTAAAGAAAAAACTTTCTGCGATCCTTTTTGTGGATCAGGAACTTTTCTTATGGAAGCTGCTATGATAGCTACTAAAACAGCTCCAGGTTTCCTCCGAAAAAAATGGGGATTTTTTCACCTTCCGGGATTTGAAAAAGAACATTGGATAAAATGGAAAGAAGCCCAAGACAGTTTAAGAACACCCCTAGAAAAAGGGAAAATCTTTGGATCTGATAAAAGCAGAGAAACTTCTGAAGCTTGTCAAAAACATCTACAAAAACTAGGATTCGCTTCCTCAATAGACATCCAGTATAATGACATAGCCTATTATACTCCACCAACTCCACCTCAATCTATCGTAACTAACCCCCCGTATGGAGTGCGCCTAGAAACCTCCGTTGCCCTTTTTCAGCAGTTTTCTGAGTTCTTACAAAATAAATGCGCCCCTGACATATCGGCCTATTTATTATACCCAGAACAAGAGCTCCTAGAAACAGCAGGACTTTCTGTCCATTCAGAACTTTCTTTCAAAAATGGAGGATTACCTATTCAACTTTTCTCTATTAAAAAAAATTTAACTTGACGCCCCTTGAAGACCTGTGATTAGATGGCTTGTTTAAGGAGTAAGAACGAATGGGTGAAAAGACCGAACAAGCTACCCCGAAAAAAATGCGGGATGCGAGAAAAAAAGGGCAGGTGGCTAAATCTCAAGATTTTTCCTCCTCCTTTACTTTTATCGTTTCCATTGCTACCACCTTGTCTTTATCGGGATACTTATTTGATCAACTAGCATCTTTTATCGTATCAAGCTTCCAGCTTGCAGGAGAGTCTTCTAACTTACAAGATCAAATACCAGGAGCTCTTGTTCAATCGCTTCTTGTTATTTTTAACACAAGCATCCCCATCGCCCTACTCACTACAATCATAGGGGTATTTGTCAGCTTTATAATTGTCGGCCCCCTTTTTTCTTTCGAATCTATGATGCCAGATTTAAAAAAACTCGATCCTATTTCAAATTTGAAAGGCATATTCAAAATGAAAACATTGTTTGAGTTGATTAAATCGATATTAAAAATAACAGGCGCTGTTTTATTAATTTATTCTGTAATGTGGACTAGCATACCTGAAATCATCGGTACGGCTGCCTTATCCGTTTATGAAACCGCACAAGTATTTAATAACTTTTTAGTCCAAGTTATCGTTCGTGTAGGAATCTTCTTTTTTCTTATTGCCGTAGCTGACTTAATCTATCAGAAAAAAAACTTCGCTAAAGAAATGAAGATGGAAAAGTTTGAGGTTAAGCAAGAATATAAAGATACAGAAGGAGACCCCCATATCAAAGGGCAAAGAAAGCAACTTGCACAAGAAATTGCTTATCAAGACGGCCCTTCTGCTACTAAACGAGCAAAAGCCGTCATCACCAACCCAGTCCATTTAGCAATCGCCCTCTCCTATCAACAAGATACAGAAAGAGCTCCCACAATACTTGCGATGGGAAAAGGACCAGTTGCAGACCAAATTATAAAATTAGCAGTAGATTATAATGTCCCAATTATGCGAAATGTGGCTTTAGCACAAACACTTTTTGAAAAAGGGGCATTATATCAATACATCCCGGAAGAGACCTTTGAAGCAGTGGCTGAAATTTTACGTTGGCTGGAAGGTCTTGAAAACAATGAAATCATAGATTCGGAACTCTTCAAATGAAAAAATTTATAGATAAATGTGTTAGGATATTGAGCAGCGGAAAAGCTCATTCTCTTATCAGTCAATCTAGTGACCTCGTATTAGCTGCCTTTATCATCGTATTAATTATGATGATTATTATTCCCGTTTCCCCAGCTGTATTAGACAATCTTATTGCCGTCAACTTAACAATTTCCATCTCACTGCTTATGGTTTCCTTATATATTCCAAAAGCTGTTCAGCTCTCTATCTTTCCCTCTCTTTTGTTGATCACTACTTTATTTAGACTTGGAATCGAAATTTCGGCCACAAGACAAATTCTTCTGCATGCTGATGCAGGACATATTATCTTTGCCTTCGGGAACTTCGTCGTCGGAGGAAATTTCGTTGTAGGGGCTGTCATATTTCTCATCATTACCATTGTGCAGTTTATCGTGGTAACAAAAGGGGCCGAAAGGGTTGCTGAAGTTGCTGCACGTTTTACTTTGGATGCTATGCCAGGAAAGCAGATGAGTATCGATGCGGATATGCGAAGCGGTATCATCGATGCTACTCAGGCAAGAGAACTCCGTCTTGGATTGACAAGAGAGAGTCAACTTTATGGGGCCATGGATGGAGCCATGAAATTCGTAAAGGGAGATGTTATTGCAAGTATTGTGATTGCTTTAATTAACATCGTTGGAGGCCTCATCATAGGAATCACCATGCACGGAATGACTGCCTTGCAATCAGCTCAAGTCTATACTTTATTATCTATCGGAGAAGGGCTTGTTTCTCAGATTCCCTCCTTACTGATCTCTTTAACTGCAGGTATTGTAACTACCCGCGTCTCTAGCGACAAAAAAGATGCCAACTTAGGAAGAGAAATTTCATCCCAGCTTCTAGGACAACCTAAAGCCCTTATGATCGCCTCTTGTGTAGTCTTTGCGATGGGATTTATTGA
>CANNLR010000141.1 GCA_947505635.1 Chlamydiota bacterium | reverse complement strand
TGAATCTAACTCGAGGTGATTATGCTCCAGGAAAATTTGAGAGATGCGGTGATTGTACATTATATATTAAATCAACCGATTGCTATTCCCTACGCAAGGGACGATATTACCCAATTAGCCTCTTCACTTAACTTTGATGGAAGAGGAATTCCTTCTTGTTATCTAAGTGAATGCATACAAGAACACATTACCTGTCCGGATCCTTCTTACACCTTACTACTTTAGACTCATAAAGGGCCTGTTCATTCTGAACGGGCCTCTATTTCTTAAATTCATCTCTTTAAAGATTTATCTCGAAAAAATTGATGGTCTTCGTTTATTTTTCTAATTCTAAAATCTATAAAGGAGAACCCAATGCAAGGTGTTGATATTCTTAATAACGACCTTCTCGAAGCCGTAAGTAACTCTTTAAAAGAAAATTCTATTTTTCCTCCTATGGATACATTTAAAGAAAAAGCTAATTTTCAATCGTCATCTATTTTTGAAGAAGCAGCTAAAGACAAAAAGACCTTCTGGGCAAAACAGGCAATGTGTCTTGACTGGATTACCCCTTGGAATGAGGTTCTTTCCTGGACCCCTCCTCATGCAAAATGGTTTTTGGGGGGAAAGCTTAATGCCTGCTATAATTGTCTTGATAGACACATGAAAACAGAAACTCGTTATAAGACAGCCTTGCTTTGGGAAGGAGAAGAAGGAGCTACAAAAAACTTAACTTATGAAGATCTTTTCTATGAGGTGAATAAACTCGCAAATGTACTCAAGAGCCTACAAGTAGAAAAAGGGGACCGAGTTGCAATTTATTTACCCATGATCCCTGAAGCTATTGTTGCTATGCTAGCTTGTGCAAGAATAGGGGCTATCCATACCGTCATCTTCGCTGGATTTTCAGCAGATTCTTTAAAAGATAGAATTATGGATGCAGAAGCTAAAATTCTCATAACAGCTGATGGCAGCTTTCGTAAAGGCAAAACTCTCCCCTTAAAAGAAACCGTTGATGAGGCCTTACAAGAAATCTCCTCTTTAAAAGATGTTATTGTCATAAGACATACAAATCAACCTATCGTCATGCAGCCTTTACGAGATCATTGGTATGATACATTGATGGAAAATTCCTCTACAAACTGCCCTTGCGAAGAAATGGATGCTGAAGACCCCCTTTATATCCTTTATACATCAGGCACTACAGGGAAACCTAAAGGGATTGTTCACACTACTGGCGGATATATGGTAGGAGTTACAATAACTATGCAATGGGTTTTTGATATCAAACCCTCTGACATATACTGGTGTACAGCTGATGTAGGGTGGGTAACAGGACATAGTTATATTGCTTATGGCCCTCTTTCCAATGGGATGACACAACTTCTATATGAGGGGGCCCCAGATTATCCGGAGCAAAATCGTTTCTGGAAACTTATTGAAAAGTATGGAGTAACCATTCTTTATACAGCCCCAACAGCCATTCGAACCTTTATGAAATGGGGAGAAAAGTGGCTTAAAGGCTGCGATCTTTCCTCCTTACGTCTTTTAGGCTCTGTTGGCGAGCCTATCAACCCGGAGGCTTGGCTTTGGTATCATACTCATATAGGACAAGGAAAATGCCCTATTGTAGACACCTGGTGGCAAACAGAAACGGGTAGTATCATGATGGCTCCCATGCCAGGAT
The DNA here is from genome assembly GCA_947505635.1 of Chlamydiota bacterium. Classification (GTDB taxonomy): domain Bacteria; phylum Chlamydiota; class Chlamydiia; order Chlamydiales; family Rhabdochlamydiaceae; genus CAIJXB01. The sequence goes on along the minus strand of CANNLR010000141.1, from coordinate 2,837 downwards.
TAACTCCTCTTAAACCTGGTAGTGCTACTATGCCCTTACCTGGCATCGATATGACCATTCTAAATGAAAAAGGAGAAGCTGATTCTTCTGGATACCTTGCTATTACATCTCCTTGGCCTTCTATGTTACGAGGCATCTATAAAGACCCGCTTCGCTATGAAAAAACTTACTGGCAAAAATGGAATGGCAACACTTATTTTACAGGAGATGGGGCTAAACAAGATGAAGATGGCTATTTTTGGCTTATGGGTCGAGTTGATGATGTGATTAACGTCTCAGGACATCGGCTGGGAACTATGGAAATCGAAAGCGCTCTTTTAGATTATAAAAGCACGGCAGAAGCTGCTGTAATTGCCACCTCGCATCCTATCAAGGGGCAGGGAATCATCGCTTTTGTAACATTAAAAGACGGGATAATGCCCGATGACACCTTGGAAGGCCTTATCAAACAACACATAGCTAAGAAAATTGGAGCTATTGCAAGACCTGAAAAAGTAATTTTCATCTCAGACCTTCCCAAAACAAGGAGCGGAAAAATTATGAGACGCCTTCTTCGAGATGTAGCAGAAGGCAGAGTCATAGGGGATGTTAGCACACTATCCGATCCTTTAGTCATTCAAGGGATTAAAGAAAAATACCAAGAGGATTAACGTTATGATTCCCTTTTCAAGTCCAGAATTTTTTATAGGCAAATTACGCCATCAAGAAGAAAAAGAAGTGCATTGGTTTATTTTTGCAGGAGATGAATTACTTGTTAGCACTGACAAAACAGAGATCCCCTCTGAACATTCATTTTCGTTATTAAGAAGTCTTTACATAGGGACTTTAAAAAATAAACATCTATTTGCTTGTGATGTAGAAAATGGAAGCCCTGCCCCTCAAGGCTGGGCTTGGATTAAACTAAAAGACCTACATAACATTCTTAATGCAGACCATTATTCTGTAGCAGGAAGAGCTTTGCAGTTAGTTGAGTGGGACCGCACTCATACTTATTGTGGATGCTGTGGTAGCCTTACTTTCCAAAGAAAAGAAGAACGATGTAAAGAATGCCCTTCCTGCGGACATCTTGCCTATCCTAAAATTGCCCCTGCCATCATGGCCTTAGTTAGAAAGGGCAACCAAATTCTTCTAGCTCGGAGTCCTCACTTTCCTGAAAAAATGTATAGTGTTTTAGCAGGATTTGTCGATCCAGGAGAAACTCTAGAACAATGTGTTGTACGTGAGGTTTTTGAAGAAGTAGGAATTAAAGTAAAAAATGTATCTTATTTCGGCAGTCAACCTTGGCCTTTCTCACGCTCTCTCATGATTGGATTTACCTGTGATTGGGAAGAGGGAGAAATCTGCATAGATCCTCTAGAAATTGAAGATGCTGCATGGTTTGATCAAGATCATCTTCCAGACATTCCTACATCACTTAGTCTTGCTCGCTCACTAATCGATTCAATGAGTAATTCATAAAAGACGTCTATTCTCTTAAAAAGACTTTTTTTAGCTATTTTTATATTTATTAATATATAAACAAAATCACTAACTATTGATTTAATATGTAATAAATAGTAAAATCACTAAACCAATAATTTTTTAATCAGAAAAAAAGGCGTTCATGAAAAAGATATTCACAAAATTAATACTGATACTAGTAATATCAAACAAACTTTTATCTGAAGAAAATGTGATAAACACAGTTGATCACAAAAATACAAACTTAGTAAAGTACTTAGACTTAATTAAATACAACATCAAAGAAAAAACAGAGATACTGCCTTATATTTTAGAAGAAAATAATGGAATCTTTCTTGAGATCGGAATGGGCGGAGATCCTATCATCAACTTATTTTCTCAAATACCTAGCAACAATAACGCCACGATCATAGCCTCTGATGTTGACAATAGAATATTAGACCTCCTCCTAGAAAGACACCCTCAACTTCAAAAGTATGCTTCGAATCACTCCTTAGGCCCAAAACTAAGACTAAAACAGTTAAATGCAATCGATATGCAATATTTTAGTGATAATTATTTATCTGGAATAAACGCATCTTCTTTAGTCCATGAAATAGTTTCCTACGCCGGAGGAATCACTGCATTCAATTCCTTTTTTAAAGAATCTTTTCGGGTCTTAAAACCTGAAGGAGTATTGATCTACAGAGACCCCGAAGCAGTATTACTTAAAAATAAAACAGTAAAAGCCAATCTCAAAAACAAATCCATTAAATTATTTACTCACATTTTTTTGACAAAGTTTCTAGACAACAGTTACTGTAATTTAGCAAAATCAAATAAAAAATTCGTTCAATATGACGCTAAGGACATAACATTTTACTGCTATAAACAATATTCTAAAGAGTTGTGCACACTACCCTATGACGAATACTTAAAAACTCAATCGTACGATATAGACTTTTCAAGACAATATACAGTAAAACTCCCTCTAGGATTAATTCGAGAAATAGAAAGACACTACCTCGTCTATCTTAAAGAATGCAATCCTCTCGCTTTTGTAAAATGCATGCCAAAAATCAACACAGACCTGTTCTTTATAAGCTACCTTTCAAATAATTCTATAAAAGCCTTCCAAGAATTCTTAATCCTTAATCAAGTTGAGTTCAAGGACGGACTAATAAATTCAGAAACAAAAGACCTCCTCAATGAGACGATAGACAACAAGGTTAAGCCTATCGAGTATGGATTAAAAATACTCATACCCTCTCAAGTGAAAAAACAAAAATTGATCAATTTATTAAAATCGGAAGGGTTTGAACCAAGTTTCTATATAAAATTAATAAAAAAAGACACTTACTTGATAGATTACAGATTATTCAGTTTATTTTATGACT
>CANNLR010000140.1 GCA_947505635.1 Chlamydiota bacterium | reverse complement strand
TAAGACTCGAAAAACGGGAGACTATAAACAAACGTTTATCGATATGCAATACCCTGTTCCGGGGGATCATCCTTTGCTACTAGCCCGTTTTTATAATTCTTTTAACGACCAAGATAGAGGCTTTGGAGTGGGTTGGACAGCGATCCCTTTTGAGCTGGGATTAACAAATAGAGTCGATCTCTTATTTGGTGACACAACTGTTATGGCAGCGCTGAATATCATTTCAAAAGAAGAAGGGGAAGAGTGGATTTATACAGCTCATTCTTATGAACCTGATGGTAGAATCATCTATGTACGGGAAGATGAGAAACAAAGACTCTATGAAAATAGAGATCATACTTACTCTCTTGATTTACTAGGAAGGGGCTCTGTTTTCTTTGATCAAAACGGGTTACTCTCTCGTGTAGTTGATTTAAATAACTTGGCTACAGAATATCACATAGAAGAGGGCAAACTCTTTTCTATCACACATCAAAATGGCAAAAATATCCGCTTAGAATATGAAGAAGGAAGAGTCAAAAAATCTACAGATCCTCAAGGTAATCAACTAGCTTACTACTATGATGAAAAAAAACAACTTGCAGAAGTATATAATAGTAAGGGTCAGTTACAGATGTCCTACAAGTACGATTTAGATCTTAGACTCTCAAAGATTATATCCTCAAAAGAAGATGTGCTTTTTGAAGGGAGCTATGATGATTATAATCGCCTTGTCACATTACAAGTTGGGGAAGAAACCCTTAAAAAAGAATATAACCTAGCAAAAAAAACGTCTACCACGATAGCTGCTAATGGGGTGTACCTAGAAGATAAGTATGACTCTAATTATCATCTGATTGGACAACGAGTTCAAGGACAAGACCTTTGGAACGTGCAGCCAGAAGAAGACAACCAAATAAAGACCTTTTTTTCTGCAAAAGAAGATCAAGGTTGGGCTTATACTTATAACAACCTTGGACTTTTATGGAAGGCCACGGACCTTTTGAATAACACCTGGACATTCCTTTACGATAATAATGACAATCTTTGGATACAAGAAGATCCTCATGCAGATAAGACAGTCTTTATTTACGATAAATGTAATCATCTTATAGAAAAGATACCACATGCTAGTCCAGCTGTTGCCCTGGACGCTTCTCGGAATATTACATATCAATTTAGTCCTATACGTGGGTGTTCCACTCAGTATAAATATAACGAAATAGGAAGGCTTTTTCGAATTGAAGAAGGGCAAAACATCACAACTCTTTCTTATGATGAGAATGGCCTTGTAAAAGAAATTATATTTCCTACGGGATATACCTTAAGCCGAGAACTGGATGAGAACTTCAGGGTGAAAAACCTTTTCGATGCTACAGGCCTTTTAGAATGTTTTACATATAATGATCAAGGGCTTATCGAAACAAGAATTTCATCTAAAGGTTCTTTACAATACACTTATGAAGATGGACAAATCTCTTCCATCAAAGATCGTCATGGCTACTTAACGGAATTTACCTATCTCCACGGCAATCTACGAGGTGTAAAAGATGCCACTGGTTGTTTTACTAGTTATAAACCCCGTAAGCTCCCCAATGGGGAGATTACGGTGGATATTTCGAATCCTTTAATGAAGAGTAGGTAGGAGTGTGTCAGAGATGTAAGTTATTTTTCCAATAAATAAAAAAAATAATTTACTTTTTTCAAGGCTAGGATCTTAGCCTTGAAAAAGAACTTTTCTCATCAAAATTACTAAATGAAAAGAAAAACTTTTCTTTTTTCTTGAGAAATCGTTTAAGATCAAATTAAATGGAAATTCTTACTTAAAAAAAAGATCTTCCTTAGAGGCTGCACATTTTACTTGATTGCTCAAGTGAAATATGCCACGCTTATTGTCTCTATTTTTTGACCGTATATACCGAGGTAGAATATGAATGACGGATATGAAGAATTCTCAGAAAGTCAGATTAAAATTTTGAATCTATATGTAACAAATACCGATTCTAATGTTTTTGCTTTACGCAATCTTCCTGAAGTCATTAAGGGAGCTCTTTTTTCCAGATATTCTCGATCTAGCTTGGGATTGCGCTCTTTATTGTTAAAAGAATTTGTCCTCAACGAGGAAACAGCTTTTAAAGCCATTTCAAGAACTGGATTGCATTTAGAAGAAGATCAAGAAGTTGAAGATCAAATCATGGCTGTAAAAAAAGCACAAAATTTCTATGACAGAATCTTAGACGGATATGGCGATGACTCCATTGGAGAGCTTGGTGGGGCCCACCTAGCTTTAGAAAACATCTCGATGATTGCAGCAAAAATCATAGAAGATTGTAGAGTTGGGGGATCTCCTTTAGAAAAATCAACTCGTTATATTTATTTTGATCAAAAGATAAATGGAGAATACCTTTTTCATCGAGAGTCCATTCTAATGACCTCTGCTTATCGAGATCTTTATGTATCTACTTGCAACGGTCTATTTGATACATATTCTCAACTCATCCCCCCTCTTTCTGAATTAATGGAAAAGAAGTTCCCTAAAGAGCATGACATATCAAAAGTTGCTTATACCGCAGCTCTACGAGCTAAAGTATTGGACTGCCTTAGAGGCCTTTTACCCTCTAGCGCTCTAACTAATATGGGGCTTTATGCGAATGGCCGCTTCTTTGAACAACTTATCCAAAAACTCAATGGTCATAACTTAGCCGAAATGCAAGAAATTGGGAAAAAAACACACACGGAACTTGCCAAAGTCATCCCCTCTTTTATTCGAAGATCTGAAGCTTCCAGCAAATACCAACAAAATTTTTCCGCTTTTCAAGACCAAATGCAGGGCGATCTTAAGATTCTTGCTAAAAAATATGCAACATCTGTACCCAAAATGGAACATCCTGGAGTCCAACTTATTGGATATGACCCAGAAGCTCCCTATAAAGTGGCCGGAGCTTTATTATTTACCCATTCTCAAGCCAGTCTTTATGAAACACAAAAACACTGTAAAAAATTAGCGCAAGAAGAGCTTAACACGATCTTAGACGCAGCTTGTAGTTTTAGAGAAAGTCGAAGACATAAATCTCCAAGAGCTCTAGAACATGCTTATTTTACTTTTGAAATCGTTGCCGATTTTGGAATCTATCGAGACTTGCAACGTCATAGAATTCTAACGCAAGAAAGACAACTCCTTACCTGCAACTATGGATTCTTCATTCCCAATGAAATCAAGGGAACAGACATGGAAGATAAGTACAAAGAAGCAATGCAGCAGGCTAAACGGGGCTACGATCTTATCGCTGACAAGCTCCCTGAAGAAGCGCAGTATATTGTCCCTATGGCTTATAACATCCATTGGTATTTTCATGTAAACTTAAGACAATTACAGTGGATTTGCGAGCTTAGATCTTCTCCTGCAGGACACCCTGCCTACCGATATATTGCACAAGAAATGGCCAAGCAGGTGTCAGAACTCTTTCCATCTTTTGAGCGCTTTTTTAAATTTGTTGACTACGACGGCTATGAACTAGGAAGACTTGGACAAGAAGTTCGATCCTTTGAAAAACAGCAAGCTCGAGAACATGCCCTATGACGCAAAAGCCTGGGTCTTTACTAGGAGGAGCCCTACTCATCACGGGAAGTTGCGTTGGAGCTGGAATGCTCGGGCTTCCCATCTTAACAGGTTTAGCAGGATTTGGTCCTGCTTTATTAATGTTTTTTATTGCCTGGATTTTCATGACTTTAACGGCCCTCTTATTGGTTGAGGCTACTGGCTGGTTTCCTAAACAGGTCAATCTTCTTTCTATTGTAAACTACTCTCTTGGAAGATGGGGCAAAGCTTTTTGCTGGATTACTTATCTTTTTCTTTTCTACGCTCTTTTAGTCGCTTATGTTTCTGCGAGCGGCAGCCTTTGCTCTTCTTTTTTACAAAACTTTTATCAAATCTGCCTTCCTCCTTGGGTAGGGAGTGTGTTTTTTGTCTTCTTATTCGGAGGCATTGTCTATAAAGGAACTCGCCAAGTAGACCTTTGGAATCGAGTCTTAATGGCCGCAAAAATTATATTCTTTTTATCTCTTGTTTGGATCGGAGCTTCATATATAAAGCCTTCTTTGCTTGCAAGACAGGATCTATCCCTCAGTCTTTTCTCTCTCCCTATTTTAATTATTTCTTTCGGGTTTCATAACATGATTCCTACTTTAACAAGCTATATGAAAGGAGATATTAAAAGGGTAAAAAAAGCCATTTTGTTAGGAGGCCTTTTAGCCTTTTGCATTTATCTTATATGGGAAATTTTAGTTTTAGGAATTGTCCCTTTAACAGGGGCTAATGGACTTATGGAAACTTTGAAACTTGATAAAGAAGGATCTCAAGCCCTCTCTGCTATTTTACCGTTTAAGTCTATCGGTCTTTTTGCACAAGGACTCGCTTTTTTTGCTATTTTAACTTCTTTTCTAGCTCAAGCATTAAGCCTAGTTCATTTCCTTGCTGATGGATTACAAATATCCCACAAAAGAAAAGAAAACTTCCTCCTCTGTC
>CANNLR010000139.1 GCA_947505635.1 Chlamydiota bacterium | reverse complement strand
TTTGGTTTCTTTGTACTGTCTGCGTCTTTTCTTAAAAAGATTTTTATCTGTTTTTCGTTAAAAATTATCCTGTTTTTTTCAATCCCCCCAATTATTCCCATGAGCCATATTATTTAATATAGGTTTCTTGTGGGTACTGGAAATATTTCACCAAGTAACGGTAATAAAAAGGTTTCGTTAAATGAGTATAAGCCGCCTGATCAACCGGGATTTTTGGCTGGGGCTCCGAAAACTGGATACAAAGTAAATTGGCCCCATCTTGTTTGGGGGCATTTATTTACAGGGTGGGTGTGTTCGGAAAGGCATAGTCAGATGGCTGAAAAAGCAAAGAAATCTGGCGATCTCCAGGGAGCTGTAGATCACAGAATATGGTGTTATGTCGAGCGCATTCCTGTTATTGGAGCGATAGCTGCTGTAGTAGATTTTGCATGTTCATTCTGGAGAACTGGATCTACAAGCACAAATAAAGCAGGGGCAGCAGTAGGACAAGGTTCTGTTGATAAAGATGGAAAGGTGGCAGAAGGTTTGTTGGGCTCTGCTCCTCCATCTTTTGTTGTTGGGGACAGGGCAGATGAAAGAGGAGCGGCAGATCAGGTGGTAGGACAAGGCGATGGGTTGGTTGCTAAAGGTCTAACCTATTCAAAGTCATTTCTCGATCGAGAGTTGGAAACGTTGAAAAAACATAAGGATCTGCTAGAAGAGGGTCGTGATTGGGGAAAAGTTCCTGTACTTTGCTCTAATGTGTATGCTGGCGTATCAAAGAATGCAAAGCCTGTATCAAAAGATTCTAAAGAGGGGGATCTTTGGGTTGTGACGGATGGAGTTTCATTTGTCGAGATGGATGAAAGCACTCTTAATCACTGGATAGAAAATCGGAAAAGTGGCTTGGGTCTATCCTTTCTTGCGAAGAGGATTGTAGATTCAAAAGCTCGGGAAGTAATAGAGTCCGTTTATGTTGGGGAAGTCAAAAAGGGCTTGGTTTTTTTTAAGTAGCACATCAAGTTCGGGGAGTAGGCAGTTTTAGGCTCTGACAGAATAAAAGTAACAACTCTGAAAGGATGTCATACTTTTAATACCGCAAATTATCTGTTTTGTGAGTAGAAGGAAGAAATCTCTGCTTGAATCTTTTCTATGAAGGCTTTTTTTGCAAGATCGATGGCGGTGAGGATGCTTTGGGTGAGAGCTTGGATTTTGGCTTCTCCATGACATTTAATAACGATGCCATTGACTCCGCATAAGACGGCGCCTGGATATTTTTTATAGTCTAGTTTGTGTTGAAGAGGCTCTAAAGAAGAGGTGGAGGGAATCTGGTTAAGGAGAAATTGTGCCATTCCTTCGGCAGTTTTCAGGAAAATGTTACCCGCGAACCCTCCGGTGACAAGAACATCAACAGTTCCTTCAAAAACCTCTCTTCCTTCTATATTGCCTAGGAAAAAGGGATAATCGTGATTTTGGGATAGCTTTTCGAGCTCTTGGTAGGCCTGCTGGAGCTCTTTAGGGCCTTTAAGGGGCTCTTTTCCGATGTTTAGCAGTCCGACGGTCGGCTTGGCTACTCCTTGCGCTTTTTGGTAGGCTAGACCCATAGCGGCAAATTCTATTAGGTGAGCGCTTTTATATTCAACATTGGCTCCGACGTCTAGAATGGCTGTAGTTCTTTTTTTGGTGGGAAGTAGGGCTAATAGGGCTGGGTGGGTGATAGAGGGTAGTGTTTTAAGCTGCGCTCTTGCAGTTGTTAGGAGGGCACCTGTATTTCCCATAGAAATAAAGGCGTCTATAGAATGTGTTTTTAAGGCTTGGATTCCAAGAGCTAAGGAAGAATTTTTTTTTCTTCGAGCAGCCCAAAGGGGATGATCGCCCATTTCTATAGATTCATAGGCTATTTCATAAGAAATATAGGAGCAAGGAGAAATGCGCTGTGTGCATTCTTTTTTTCCAAATATTATGAAATGTGCGGAATCTTGTAAAGATTGCAGGACAGGGAGCAAAGAATCAATGATAAAGCAAGAATCCGTATCACTCCCCATTAGGTCTATGCCTATAGAAGGCATAAAATTGTCTAATTTAGTCTTTTTTTGCATTTTCTATATCTTTTCCACCATAAAAGCCACAATGAGGGCAGATGCGGTGAGGAAGACAAGGTTGTTTGCAATTGGAGCAATTCCCTAAATGTTTTGGGGACTTTGCGTGATGCGATCTGCGCGAATTTTTTCGGGCATTCGATGTTCGGTTGCGTGGTACTGCCATAAAATAATCTCCTTCTTCAGTTAGGCTACAATTGTATCGGAGTCTTTCATTTTTTTAAAGCAGTTTTAGCATTTATTCCATTTTTCTCTTTTTATTAGCCGTAATATAAATTAAAATTTTATATATATTGTTAATTAAATATATAGTTTGTTAATATTTAGATATTAAAATTTGAGGTGTAATATGGTTTATGCAATTAATTCAGATGTAAATAATATTAATTATTCTGTTTCTGGTTTGCGTGATATAGTCGCATCCGGACATGAAGCTATTGCTGATCTTTTTTTTAAAAAGCCAGTTCCTGCTAGATCCTTATCAAACTGTTTGAAAAAAGTCCATTTAAACCCTGAAGTACAGTCGCTTAAGAGGGATTGGCAGAAATTTTCTTCAGAATCAGGTCGAAATGCGGAGTCAAGAAGGCTTACTGCTGAATATGATAAACAAGTGAAAAATCATGGCCAGTTAGTGAATATTCCCTATAATAAGCTTTTTGGGAGTTTGGGTCTTAACGCAGGGTGTTCAGGGCTCTTTATGCCCGGCATTGCTATGATTGCGGCCCATTTGAAGCAAAAAAAGGGGGTAGAGGATCTTTTTGTCTGTGCAACCAGAAAAGCGCTTCTTGCTAAAATAGAAGAAATATTGGCTAATCCGGCGGATCAAAGGTGCTCTTTAATTGCTTGTTCATCTAATAATGATTCATTGGACTGGCCTATACATAAGATGGCTATTGCTATAGAGAAAAAAGAGGGGAAGCTTCAGATAGCTGTATTGGATTCTATGGGGAGTGACTCTTTTAGCTCTAGTGTTATTTATGACATTTTAAAGGTTTGTGACGCAGCTTCTTGTGATCCTGTGGTTTCTTTATCTATGATTCGTCGAGAGAGCGGTGGCTATGGATGTGGGGTATTTGCCTTGCAAGATGCTATTTCCTTTTTACAAGATAAGGATTTTTTTCAGCAAATTAATTTTAACGGGGCTAAGAGCTATAGAGGTCATGAGGTTAAAAGTCTTTCAAAGTTACCTCTTGCTTTTAGGATAGGGACGCAATCCATGCAAGAGATTGAGGAGTGTAAGCGAGTTGAAGGGGAAAAGGCCTTTGATCAACCGATACCGGGTAGAAAAAAGACGTTAGGGGAGTATTTAAAACGAAATGTTTTAGATCACGGTGGTAAAAGACAAAACCACTATATCACGAAAAAAACACTGCAATATCAGCAATTTATTACAGTGGCTTTAAAGGAACTGACGACAGATGAGCTTAAAAACATGATCAACGAAACACTCTTAACTTGAATTTTCTATAATATAGAAAAGGGGAAGTTGGTGTTGTCTTTTTGAGAAACTTCTTGTTTTAAGTATTTTTTAATCGTATCTCTTTCTGGGCATTTACCTTGGCACTCAATGAACTTTGGAAGTTGCAAAAGAAGGTCTGTTCGTAAAAGTTCAGAAAAGTCAAAGACGCCTGCAGGAATTTCTTCAATTGATTCTGCATGATAGAAGTCGGAAAGGATTAGGGGGACTTCTGTAGGTTTATTACAGATGCTGCAGGGTAAAAAGGCTAAAATCTTTGCGTTAAGCTTAATCATGAGATGATCCCCTGCCGTGTAGGCCTCTCCTGAGAGCTCAATTTCTTTTTCGAAGGAAAGGTCTTGTTCTTTAGGGAGAAAATCACTAGAAATTTTTCCTTTAAAAGTTTCTTTTTGCCCTTCTTTTAATCTGTCAATGTAGATTTTTAGTTCCATTTTTTCCTTTAAGACACTTGTTAGTGCCTAAGATTATAAAAGGGATGGGATAAACTTTACAACGATTATCCTCTTTTAGTTTTTTATTGAAGCGATTTTTTGTTTATTTTAAATATATATACTAGGATTGTGAGGGTCTTTGGAGGTGTTATGGCAAAAATTCAGCAGGTGAAAGAAGAATTATTGCAAGAAAGTGAAGCATTTGTCTCTTTTTTAAAAAATATGTCAGGGTCAGAAGTAGGTGACATAAGTACTTTGCTTGGAATGAATCGAGGTGTTTTTCAGAAAGTACAAGAAGTGTTGGCAGAGGGAGATGAAACAGATAAAAAAGAGGCTATGATCGCTTTTGCCAAGGTGATGCAGTCTTTTGGAGATGTATCTAAGCAGATGGCAGGCATTTTTGGGATAGAAAGTGAAGCCTCCCCTAAGCTAAAGACTTAGGGGCTTCCTTAAATTCGGGAAGCACTTCACAAGAATACTAACAGTAAGGAGAAAAAATGTTAGTCAACGATAGAGTAGAATTACAGTCTTCAAAAACTGTAATAATAGACACTTCAGAATGCCGGCTCAGTTCTGAACCCTGTGGTCATACAT
>CANNLR010000138.1 GCA_947505635.1 Chlamydiota bacterium | reverse complement strand
TCTGACGCATAGTAACACTTTCTTTTAGGGATGGGTTTGATGAAAAGGACAATTGCTATAAAAGCAAAGACTTCGAGTTCTGATAAAAAAGACCTATCTGAATTAGCTATAGCGTACATAGATGCCTGTAATCAAATCTCTCCTTATGCATATGAGCATCGCTGTTGGAATAGAGTCTCTTTGCATAACAACGTTTATTCAAACATAAGAGCCTCTTCACTATTAGGATCTCAAATGGTATGCAATGCCATTTTTTCCGTTTGTAAGGCTTATAAAGCGCAAAAAGCTAAGAAAAAGCCTTTAAAAAGTCCTGTTGTGTTTCGAGGAAATGGAAGTATCCATTTTGACAAAAGGACTTACACTTTGAAAGGGGATGTTGTATCTCTTTACACCTTAAAAGGACGAATTAAAATTACCTTAAATATAGGTGATTTTCAAAGGGGTTTTTTAGAAAAAGGACTTCCTAAAGAGGCAGAACTGATTTGCAAGAAGGGTGAATGGTATTTCCATTTAACTGTAGACCTTCCTGATCCCGCTCCTCTAGAAGGAGATGTTTTTTTTGCTGTAGATCTTGGTGAAAATAATGTAGCCGCCATGAGCAGTGGTAAATTGATTAGCGGAGGCAAGATCCGTTATGAGAGAGATAAATTTCTTGCAAGAAGGCGTAAGCTTCAGTCCAACGGTTCAAAGTCCGCAAAGCGAGCACTTAAAAGAATCTCTGGTAAGGAAAGTCGCCGAATGAAAAATGAGAATCACAAGATAAGCAAAATTATAATACAAGAAGCCACGCAATATGGAGCCTCTTGTATTATCTTAGAAGACTTAACCAATATTCGAGAAAGAATTCGTGCTAAAAAAAGAGAAAGGACAAGGCTCCATAGATGGAGCTTTGATCAACTACAACAGCAAATTGAATATAAGGCTGTGCAGGCAGGATTTGGAGTTATATACGTTAATCCAGCTTATAGTAGTAAGCTTTGTTTAGATTGTGATACCCTAGGAATAAGATATAAAAACACTTTTACTTGTCACTGTGGAAACCGTCAGCACAGTGACTTATACGCTTGTGAAAAACTCTGCAGGTTTGCAAGGTCTGCCGACCTTGTAAGGGCCGTTGTCAACCGGCCTATGGTAGCAGGAGAGAAATCTTCTAGTTACAAGCTTCGTCCTTCAGGGCGGAGTTGTTGACATCACTTGTCTTCTTATTTATAATAGCCAATATGTTGCTAGAAATAGGTAAATACTGGTTGTTGTCACATCAGCTATTGTTAAAACAACAGGCCCTGAGGCGACTTTAGGGTCTAGCTTGCTAGAATGAAGCATAATTGGAATGGAAGCTCCTAAAATGGCAGATAAAATCACTGAAAAAGTGATTCCTGCTGCTATAGTAGCTGCCGTAGCAACTTCGGCTTCCCAAAGAAGCGATAGGCATCCAACTAAAACACCACTTGTGACAGACATTAAAATGGCCACACGAATCTCAAAAAATACACGAGAAACAATCTTTTTAAAGGAAATATTTTGTTTTTTTAAAATTTGCAAGCTTTGCGTCATAGACTGCATAGAAATAGATTCGCTAAGAGCTAAAACTAATGGGATGAACATGGCTAGGAGAAGAACTTTAATAAGAACAGCTTGAAAGATATAAGAAACGATAGCGCAAGCAATCCCCCCGAGCATATTACATAGGATCCATGGCATCCTTTTAGCATAAGCATGCATTGGATGCTTATAGGCATTAGTTTCTAGTCTCATCCCAAGGAGTTGGAAAATTTCATGACTTCTTTGTTCTTTAAAAAGATCTACATTCTCTTCCAAACACATCTGTATATCGAAAAAACCAATAAGTTTTTTTTGATGATTCACAACAGGAAGCGCTAGCAACCTATGGTGAGAAAGGGCTTCCATTGCTTTTTCATAGGGCATAGTCTCAGGTAAGAAAAAAACAGAAGTTTGCATAATATTTTGTACTTTTTCTTGCGTTTCAGCCAAAAGGAGTGCTCTTGTTGGCAAAACGCCTAATAATGTGTTTTCTGAGTTAACTACATAAAAATAAAGAATTTTACCAGTACACTCTTTTTTTCGAAGGGCTTGTAATACATTCTCAACACTCTCCTCTTCATCAACGACCATAGGAGGCAGCTGCATTAAGTCTTTCACTAAAATTTCTTTATGTTTGTTTTTCATAATTTCCTATAGCGTATAACTCCCTCATAAAACATTTCCTTTTTTTTGATCAATCGATTATCCTCTTTCCTATGAAAAAAAAAGAAAATCAAAATACTTCTTGGGAAGTCTCTAGCGCCTGGTATGATCAATCTGTTGGAGAAACAGGTCACTATTACCATGAAAAAGTGATCCTACCTAATCTTTCAAGGCTTCTTTCCCTGCCAAAAGAAGCTACAGCCTCTTATTTGGATTTAGCCTGCGGTCAGGGCATTTTATCCAGACACCTACCTAAATCTTCTTTTTATATGGGTGTAGACCTATCCTCTTCCCTTATTGACCATGCTAAAAATAAGAATACGCAATCTGATCATACCTTTATTGTGTCTGATATCACAAAGCCTCTTCCTATAACAAAAAAAGACTTTGATTTTTGTACAATTATTTTAGCTCTACAAAATGTAGAGCATCCTGTAAAAGCTTTTTTAAATGCTGCTAAGCATTTAGCTTCAGGAGGAAAGTTAGTTCTTGTTATGAATCATCCCTGTTTTAGGATCCCTAAGCAATCTAGCTGGGGAGTTGATGAAGAAATGCAAGTTCAGTATCGAAGAATTGATAGATATTATCGTTCTATGAAAATTCCTATGCAAATGCATCCAAGCATGGGGAGCCAATCCCCCATTACCCCCTCTTTTCATCACCCACTGTCGGCTTGGACCCTTTGGTTACACGAGGCTGGATTTGCTATTGAATGGATGGAAGAGTGGTGTTCTGATAAGGTCAGCACAGGTAAACATGCTAGAAGAGAAGATATAAGTAGAGAAGAGATCCCTCTTTTCCTAGCAATTACCGCTTTTAAACAGTAAGAAAAGACTTCCGTAAGAGATAAATAAAAATTGACAGGGATTTTCTTGCTGTTTTACAGCTTATGATGTTATTTTTATTCTTTTATGCAAACTTTTAGCTTTTGCTTTATTTTGAGGATTATATATGTGTGGAATTTTTGGATACACTGGCTCTAAGCAGCCAGCAAAGGTTTGCCTCGAAGGACTTAAGCTATTGGAATATAGAGGATATGACTCTTCAGGTATCGCTGGTGTTCAAGAAAATTCTATCTTTTTTAAAAAGGAAAAAGGAAAGATCCGCAATCTAGAGCTTGCTTTAGATCCCCTATCCTTGCTTCTTAAAAGTGCTATCTCTCATACAAGATGGGCCACTCATGGTAAACCAACGGAAGAAAATGCACACCCACAGCTTGATGAGAAAGAACATGTGGCCGTTGTTCATAATGGAATTATCGAAAACTATTTCAGTTTAAAGCGAATGCTCATAGCAGAAGGAATCACATTTACCTCTGAAACAGATACGGAAGTGATTGCTCAGCTGATGAGTTTTTACTACAAAGGAGATCTTCTAGAGTCTTTTCAAAAGACTATAGCCTCCCTTAAGGGATTTTGGGCTATTGCTCTTATTCACAAAGACTACCCAGAAACCATCTTAGTTTCTTGTAAAGAAAACCCTCTTGCCATTGGCGTCAACTCTAAGGACCAAGAAGTCTATCTATCTTCCGATGTTAATGCTTTTTATACAGCAGACTTAGATGTTTTATTTTTAAAAAATGAAGAAATTGCTTTTCTAACTCCTCAAGGGGTCGATGTCTTTAACGTGCAATCGCAAAAAATCCCTAAAACTTTGACAAGGATGTCTTTAGAAAAAGCACAGATTTCTAAAAATGGCTTTCCTCACTTCATGTTGAAAGAAATTTTTGAGCAACCTGATGTAATTAGACAAACGCTGCATGGACGTTGCTTAGAAGAGCTTGGTACAGCCTATTTTTCTGAACTTTCTTTAACTGAAGAAGAACTTTTATCTGTAAAACAAGTTTTGATCTTAGCTTGTGGAACTTCTTGGCATGCAGGTCTTATTGCGGCAAACTGGATCGAGGAAAAAGTTCGCATCCCTGCAAGGGCAGAAATAGCCTCCGAGTTTCGTTATAGAGATTCCGTTTTGCCAGAAGGGACTCTTGTGATAGCCATCAGTCAATCAGGAGAGACTTTCGATACCGTTGCGGCTGTACGGGAAGCTAAGAGTAGAGGCGCTAAGGTAATAGCTATTTGCAACGTTCCCAATTCAACATTAACTCGAGAAGTTGATAGCTGTCTATTTTTAAAAGCTGGACCAGAAATCAGCGTCTGTTCTACAAAAGCCTTCACAGGGCAACTAACTGTATTAGCTCTTTTCACCTTACTTATGGCACGTCTTAAGGTGATGGGATTAGAAGAAGGGAAGGTTTTTTTGCAAGACCTCGCCTCTTTATCCATAAAAGCAGATCAAGTTCTAAGACAAAAAGAAGGCATTCATGCCCTAGCAAAAAAATATGCCAAGTTTGATAATTTCTTTTTCTTGGGAAGAAATCACATGTACGCGAC
>CANNLR010000137.1 GCA_947505635.1 Chlamydiota bacterium | reverse complement strand
TTTAGGGACTCTTTCTACCTGCTGAATCTCCCCTAGCCGAAGATCTAACTTCTGGACATCTTCAATAGAAATTTCTGATTTAAGAGGAACTAAAGCTCTTTCCTTGACTTGCATCATCTTACGAAGCTCTTGAATCTGCTTTTGAATAAGTTCTTCCTCTACTTTAGTAAAAAGAATATGAGGTTTAAGAATAGAAGTTTCCCCTATAAGGTCTTCTTGGAGCACACAGTCCCATCCCATTTGATCAAGTGTCTTAGTAAAACCCAAAAGCGCCCTTATCTCTTCTGCTGCTTTAGGAATGATAGGTAAAGAAATCAAAGCTAACCACTTTATACATTCCATACAGCAATATAAGGTGTTTTGCAGATTCTGTAGTTCTTTTTCTTCCTTGATCAACTTCCAGGGCTTTTTAGCATCAAAATATACATTTCCACTTTGAGCTAGTTCCATAATCAACTGAGAAGCTTTTCTTAGCTGAAAAGTATCATAGGCCTCTTTACATTCAGCAACGATTTTTTTACCTTTTTCTAAAAAGGCAAGATCTTCTTCTTGTAAATCTTTCCAAAGAGGAATCTTAGCCCCCATCCTTTCATACACAAAAACAAGAACCCTATTAACGAAATTTCCGTACTTACCTAAAAGCTCAGCATTGCAACGATTTTGAAAATCTTTCCAGGTGAATTCAGAATCTCCTGTCTCAGGAGCATTAGACGCTATAACATATCGGATCTGATCAGCTGTAAAATGTGTGAAAAACATATCTAAGTCAATTGTCCAACCATCTGACTTGCTAAACTGCTTTCCTTCCAAATTGTAAAATTCGTTAGCAGGAAGATCGTCAACAAGCTTATAAGGGGTATTTTGTCCCATAAGCATCGCAGGGAAAAAGACAGAATGAAAGGGGATATTATCTTTACCAATAAACTGCACAAGGCGAGTCTTTTCATCTAACCAATATTTCTTCCAAAGATCTGGATCCTTTTGTAAAAGGGCCCATTCTTTAGCTGCAGAGATGTATCCTATAGGAGCATCGAACCAGACATAAAGAACTTTCCCCTCTGCTCCCTCTAAAGGAACAGGTACACCCCAGTTGGAATCTCTTGTAATAGCTCGCTCTCTTAGGTCTTTAATATAGGAAAGGGCAAAATTGGCTACATTAGGCTTCCAGTTCTTCTTTTCTATCCACTTAAGTAGGTCGTCTTTAAAATGATCAAATCGCAAAAACCAATGCTTTGTCTCTTTAAGGACTAGACAAGCTCCCGACACCTTAGAGGTTGGTTTGATAAGATCGGTCGCTTCATAGCTCGCTCCGCAAGATTGACACTCATCTCCCCTTGCTTGATTAAACCCGCATTTAGGACAAGTTCCTTGCACGTAACGATCTGCTAGAAAACGCTTTTCTGACTCAGAATAAAG
This sequence comes from Chlamydiota bacterium, assembly GCA_947505635.1. Taxonomy (GTDB): domain Bacteria; phylum Chlamydiota; class Chlamydiia; order Chlamydiales; family Rhabdochlamydiaceae; genus CAIJXB01. The sequence goes on along the minus strand of CANNLR010000137.1, from coordinate 3,206 downwards.
CTGCTTAGTAACTTTTTCTTCGATATGTCCATTTTTCAAAAGATCTAAAAAAAAAGCTTGAACAGTCGCATCATGCCCTGCCCAAGTAGTTCTTGAATAATGATCAAAAGAAAATTCTAATTTATGAAAAAGCTCTTTATTGATCCCATGAAATAAGTCAACTTGCTCTTTAGGCGTTCTCTTTGCCATCTCAGCACTTAACGTAATCGCTATTCCATACTCATCTGACCCACAAAGATAAAGGACATCACACCCTTGCAACCTCTTAAACCTAGCAAAACAATCTCCGGGAAGATACGCTCCAGCAATGTGACCAAAATGCAAAGGACCGTTAGCATAAGGCAAGGCAGATGTGATGAGAACTTTTTCTTTCATAAATTATTCGTCGTTACCTTCTGATTCTTCTCGATCTAATTCGTCTAAAGCTTCTTGTGTTGGATGCTTTCTTACCCAACCTAATATGCTCTTTAAAGAGATATCGCCAGAAGCGACACTGCGTCTTCCTACCTGGATAGCAAAATGGGTTAGTTCAAAGCTGTCTTTAAACATTCCTCGAAGGCTTTCATTAGTCAGTAAATCTTCCATAGAAACTCCTTTGTTTTTTAACTTTTCTCTACTCTGTGTTCTTCAGAAATAACAATACTTTTTAATACTGTATAGGCAACATCTAATTTACAATTTATGATCTTAAAATCATATAAAACAGATAATTTCATCTCTTTTTCCGCCCAGGACACCCTTTCTTTTCTCTTATCTTCGTCTTCTGTCTGTCTTTTTTGCAATCTTTCTATGAGAGCCTCCACATTAGGAGGAGAAATAAAAATATAAACAGCCTTAAAACCCATCTTTTGTAAAGATACAGCCCCTTGAGTATCAATCACTAAAAACACGTGCTTTCCACTTTTTATCTTATTTTCTAAATGTTCTTTAGACGTGCCATATAGGTGACCATATACTTCAGCATACTCTAAAAACTCCCCTTCAACAATCTTTTTCTTGAAATCCTCAGGACTTAGAAAAAAATAATCTTTCCCTTCTACCTCGCCAATCCTAGGGGGCCTTGTTGTACAAGAAACACCTTCCTCAACACAATCAAATTCTTGCATTAACATCCGGATAAGGGTTGTCTTGCCAGTGCCAGCTGGGGCACTCAAGACAAATACCAGACCTCTAGAAAGATTGCCTAAAACTTTTTGCGTCATTCTACGTTTTGCACCTGCTCTCGAATTTTTTCCACTTCAGCCTTAAGCTTCAAAGCTATACGAGAAATTTCTATATCATCTGATTTCGCAGAAATCGTATTGCTCTCTCTTCCCATCTCCTGAACCAAGAAATCCATCGTCCGTCCTATACTAACTTCTTTTGCTAATAATAGATCTCTAAACTGCTCTATATGAGAATGAAGCCTTGTAGTTTCTTCTGTTATATCCGATTTTTCCACATACAAAAATACTTCTCTTAAGACTCTTTCTTGATCTTCTGCTGTAATCTCTTTAAATTCCTTCAACTTGTCAAGAATTTTTTTACGACGTCTTTCTCCGGATCCTTCTATTCTGCTTTTTACCTGCTCTAACAAGCTTTCTACAGTATCTAAATGTTTTTCAAAAGCCACAGACAAAGAGGCTCCTTCTGCTTCTTTCATCTTCATATACTCTTCTAAAGCCATCGTAAGACCTAAAAAAAGATCTTTTTTTATCTCATCTTCTTGCTTAGAAAAGTCTAAATCAGAAAGCGATTGCATTTGTTCGTATAAGAAGGGAAAGGTCACCCCCTCTAAAGAGCATCCAAGATCTAAACAAGCTTTTTCCATCCCTTGCTTCATAGAGCGAAAGTACTCAATTTGACCCTCAGAAAAAAAAGAAGAAGGATTGGGATGTAAGAAAATCTTAACAGTAACCTGTCCTCTCTTGCAAAAGCTAGACAAGTACTTACGAACTTCAAGGTCAAATCTTAAAAAAGATTTAGACATTATCATATTAAAATCTAAAGACTTCTTATTGACCGAATGGATCTCTATCAGCCATTTACCCAAAGAAGATAAATAAAGAGAGCGACCGTAGGCTGTCATGCTCTTGATCATCAAAACACCTCACGCTCTATTTATTACTGAAAATAGCCCCTACTTATACAGGAATCCCCCCCTCAAGTCAAGGGGTTTTTCCTATTAAAAACAAATGCGATTAAATTAATTAAGACTGTAAACATTTAACAGATAATAAAAACTGTAAATAACAAATACTACATTAAACAAAATAATTGACTTAGTATTATATATAATAAAAAATGAATATAGATGGAAACGTATAAAAACAAGGGGGCTTCCTATGAAGAAAAATCAAATTCAAGCAAAGAACAATAAATTCTTACCAAGAGCCATACCCCTACCGCTGAACAATGAAATCGAACACCTCCTAGAGACTTTTCAGGAAAACTCCGGAGTCTCTGTTTCTGAAGATGACAAAAGCGTGTATGTGGAAGCAGCCTTACCCGGCATCTCACCCGAAGAAATCGAAATGAGTTACGATAGAGGCATGCTATCCATTAAAGCTGATAAAAAAGAAGAAACATCTGATAAAAAGAAAAAATTCTACCGAAAAGCTCATAAAAGCTTTTTCTATCAAGTTGCTGTGCCTAGAACATTTGATGAAACAAAAACACCTGAAGCCATCTGCAAAAATGGAATCCTAAAGATTGTTTTTGCAAAGAGAAAAACTACCCCTATAAAAAAAGGTTAGTTCTAATTCAGCTAGCATCTTTTTTTTTACTGGCTGAAAAATCTAACTTTTTAGAAGCTAAAAAACAAATAGCCTCCAAAAAATATTTAACAAGACACAACTCCTTTGGTGACAAAAAATAACTATAACTTTACAATGCGCACAAGAGTCAAAGCAGAGCTCTTTGTTTCAATGTAATAACACATAACTATAGGGGCATCTTTTTCCCTTGGATCAAATCCATGGACAAAATGGTGTAAACATATGAATCTTTCTTTAGCCTTTATTCGAATTTTTTTCTTTATCTTAAGTGTCTTTCTTGTCACAACCTATATGGTTTCATCTCCGACAGAGCCAGTAAATCATAACATCGCATGGGGACTTCTTCTAGGGACCTTACTAGGCTGCCTCCTCATTGGGTTCGATTTCCTTTTCAGAAGATTCAACCTTCGCTCTTTCAACATCGCCACTCTAGGACTTTTTCTTGGGTTC
>CANNLR010000136.1 GCA_947505635.1 Chlamydiota bacterium | reverse complement strand
TATAACTTTTGGGATTATTTGCATCTATGGTTCAAAGGAGATCCTCCAGATTTAGCTGACCTTGTTCGCAATAAATATCGCTCAGTCTTAGCTTAAATACTCCAAGTTCGCTTTGCCATGACTTTTTGAGGGCTTACTTTTTAACTGAAGACTACTTTTTAGTTTCTTGAGTAAAATTAGATTGATATTAAAATAGTTTAGGAAATAAAATGTTTTTTTTGTCATTTTCATAGGGATGAAATAATATGGGTCGCAGGGAAGAGTTAAAATATCTATTTATTATTACTGTTATTTTCATTGCAGCTTGCATTGAAACGGACATTTATTTGCCGGCTTTTCCTGATATGATGAAGGCTTTTTCAGTTTCAGAAGGGACTATCCAAGGACTACTAACATGGAATTTTGTTGGCATTTGTCTTTCGGGTCCTTTTTATGGGCCGATTTCAGATTCTTTTGGAAGAAAAAAACCTTTAATGGCTGCCTTAGTTTTATTCCTTTTAGGAAGTATCTTAACTCTTTTTGCCGTAGACTTCTCTCAAATGATCTTAGGACGTGTTTTGCAAGGATTAGGAAGTGGTGGTTGTTTTACTTTGGGAACCGCTATTATTTTTGATGCATTTAAAAAGGAAAAAGCTGTTCAAGCGTTAAACAGCCTTAACATGGCGATTCCTATCATTATGTCTTTAGCTCCTATGGTAGGAGGGTTTTTAAACTACACGTACGGATTTCGTTCAAATTTTTTACTGATTGCTGTATTTGTTCTTGTGAGTTTATTTTTGTGTCTTTTCTTTTTCAAAGAGTCTCTTTTGCCAGAAAAACAACTTCCTTTTCAACTTGCATCGATTGTAAAAGATTTTAAAAAAGTTCTCCTTCATTCAGCTTTTTGGCAGATTACCTTAGCAACAAGCCTTATTTTTGCAGGATATATCGCCTTTTTATCTTATACAGGTCCTTTGTTTGTTTCTGAGTTCGGAGTTAGCAAAGGTTTTTCTCCTTTTTTTCAAGTGATTATTCTTTGCACGTGGACGATAGGTGGACTATGCTTAAAAAGAGCTCTTAATGCCCTAGGCAGTCAGCGGATAAAAAAAACGGGACTTATCCTATGTATTATCGGGACTTTTACTTTCCTTTTTACAAGTATAATAACTCCTCAAAATCCTTATCTTCTTGTGGGATCTTTTCTTCCTTACATTTTTGGAGCTAATTGGATTTTTGGACTTTATTTTCCAGAGGCTATGGAGCTTTTGCCAGAAATTAAAGGGGTGGTCGCAAGTTTAGTCACAAGCATTAGATTGCTAATTGCAGCGCTTACTGTTGGGTTAGTCAGCACCTTTTATAACGCAACAATTTACCCTTTAACAATTGTTGTTTTGGTAACATTAGCCGTTATTTTACCTTGTTTAATTTTTTATGAGAGAAAAGTTCTGTTAACTGATTAGTGTAAAGTTGTATTATTTTTACTTTGCTTCACCGAAATAAACGACAGGGAATTTTGTATCCACACGGGTATTAGTGTTTGTGTTATAAAAAGAGGTTAGAAGTTTAAAAGAGACATCAGTATAACTGCTGAATTTATTTTTGCATTCCCCATCTTCTAATTTTTTATAATAGATGGGGATTGCTTGCATTAACGAGTTGTTATTTCTGAGAATAAGGACTTTTTTTTGTTCATTTTCGATCAAGCTAATGCTTTCTTCGGGTCTTTTTTGAATATACTGATAGATGTCGCAGATCCTGATATTTAGGGAAGTGCTGGAATTTTCTGATTCTTCGCTAAGAAAATCTACTGTTGAAATGGCCGCTTTTAGGGCGCTTTCTATGTATCTTATTTCTGATGGCGGTGCTGTTGGATTAACTGCAACATATTCTCCTGTTTTAATTTTGTATTTAAGTAGTGGGCTTGTTGTAATATTTGTGAATGGAAGGTGGGTTATTTTTTTGCATGAGAATTCGGTTTGCGATGCTTTTTTTGAAGAGTCTTGCACTGTTAGAATGTTTTTTTTGGGGCAAACAAGCATGTGAAGTCTAGAGTTCATGTCGGAAAGCGGGATGCGAAAAAGACCGTTTTGTTCGTATAATTTAATTAGCCCATGCAGAGAGTTTTTTAAGTTCATAATACCATCCGTTTTTTTTGTATAATAAATTATTATAACATAAAAATAATTTTAAATAAACATTAAATATACTGTTTTTATTTTGTTAATAAAAATATTGATAAAAAGTCATTTGATTTGTTATAATTTAGTATGAAACATTTTAATTTAGTAATAAAAGATAGATAAAAATAATAATAAAGTACTTACTTTGAGAGTGTTATGAAAAAACAGAATTTTATAGGGAATGCTAAAAAATTACCTATGGCTTATTTTGGTGAAGAAGAGATGTCTGTTTGTTTAGAACTCCTTACTTTGATCTATGGAGAGTCTGAAATAGCGCCTGTGCCTATTGATTTTGAGGGGAAAGGGGATGAAGAAGATTACTTAAGTCAAAAGTATAAGGATCAGGTAAGCCCGCTGTTTTTAGCTGTTGAGGGGGAGATCATTTTTCCTTTACCGGGTCTTTTTGATTCAGATATGTTTATTTTGAATTACCGACAATTTTACGAAAAAAGCTAAGCTCTTTTCAAAAAACTCACTCTTTTGTGGTCTATAAATTCTTGATCCACGGATACACGCAAACTTTGTCCTTCAGGGCGGAGTTTGCGTGTGTCTTAAAATTTTGTATTCTGTGTAATTTCTAAATCCTATACAATATCACGTATGTCGATACGCGAGGATATCGCGATTTCGTAAAGCAAGTTCCTCTATGGCAATACTCTCGACATGAGTGTCATAGCGAAAGATCCGTAAGGATAGGTCGAAAGTACCCTCCGAAGTTACTAATCGATAACCAAGATTGGAGCGGTAGGAATCCTTTTCCTTTGGGGAGAGGAGGATATCAACAGGTAAAAAAGAGGGAATTTTCTTATAAAAGAGTCTTTTCATGGATAAACGGAAATTAATTATTATTGGATCAGGTCCAGCAGCTTATACAGCTGGTATTTATGCAGCTCGGGCAAATTTATCGCCTGTGGTGTTCGAAGGGTTCTATTCAGGTCCCTCTGGTGGTCAGCTTATGACCACAACAGAAGTTGAAAACTATCCAGGATTCCCAGATGGGATTCTAGGTCCCGACTTAATGCAGCAGTTTCGTTTACAAGCTGCAAAGATGGGAACAACTTTTCTTACAGAAGATGTTCTTTCTGTTGACTTTTCATCTTCTCCTTTCTTAGTTAAAGGGTCAAAAACAACTCTACAGGCTTCAGCTGTTATTATCGCAACAGGCGCTACAGCTAAAAGGCTTGATGTTTTAGGAGCTGGAGAAGGAGAGTTTTGGCAAAAAGGGGTGACAGCCTGTGCTGTCTGTGATGGGGCAGCTCCTATTTTTCGCAATCAAGATCTTTATGTGATTGGAGGAGGAGATAGCGCTATAGAAGAGGCTATTTTCTTGACCAAGTTTGGAAAGAAAGTTTTTTTGGTTCATCGTAGAGATGAGTTAAGGGCTTCTAAAGTAATGATACAAAGAGTATTGAATCATCCTAAGGTAGAAGTATTATGGAATACTGTTCTTGTTCAGGTTCTTGGAGATACTATCGTCAGGTCTGTTATTTTAGAAAATTTGCAAACAAAAGAAAAAAAGACGAGAGAAGCAGGTGGTGTGTTTTTCGCTATTGGTCATACTCCTAATACGAGTTTTTTAAGTGGCCAGGTTACTTTAGAGCCTAATGGATATATTCAAGTGCAGCCAGGATCTACAAAGACAAGTGTAGAAGGGGTGTTTGCTGCAGGAGATGTCCAAGATCATATTTATAGACAAGCTGTTACAGCAGCTGGGTCTGGATGTATGGCCGCTTTAGATGCGGAAAGGTGGCTTTCTCATAAGGAATTTTCGTGAAACAATTTTATATTTTTTTTCTAACGACAGCTTGTTTATATTCTTTAGACGAAAGTCCCTGGCTTGGGGATGTTTATGAATTTGCTACACAAACAGATCTTTCTTATAGTCATTACAGGTATATAGACCAGGCTAAAGAGCAACCTTCTTATACTTATAGAAGCTACCTAACTAAAGAAACCCTGTCGTTTACGGCTAGTGAGGCTTTAGCTTTTGAGTTAGAGGTGGAGTTAGCTAGAACTCCTTATCAATTATATGGATTTAGAAGTTCAGCGTTAGCTGCTAGATATGTCCTGTTAGATGATGTGGCAGGGGACTTTGTTAGCTTAGTTGTAGGAGCTAATATTCGAGCAGTGGGAGGAAGATCTGTTCGAGATGTTAATTCCCCATATTCGTCGTATCTAAATACAGAAGTGATGACTTCTATAGGGAAAGAGTTCACAAAAGATAAAGAGTGGAAAACTAAAGGTTATTTGGCAGGGGTTCTTGGGCTTGCTAACCATGGGTCTGCTTGGAATCGTTTAGAAATGGTTTATGAAGGTAAAATTTCAAGTGCTCAAGTGATTCAAGCTTTTATGTCAGGCTACTTTGGGTACGGCCCTAAAACTCAAGTAGACATAAATCACTTTGAAGGTTGGGGGAAGATTGCTCACCGATCTTTAGATATAGGACTGCAATATAGATATTGTTTTTCTTTTTGGGGTGATCTAGGTCTT
>CANNLR010000135.1 GCA_947505635.1 Chlamydiota bacterium | reverse complement strand
TTACATAGACTCTATCTGACCCCTCCAACGGCCAATTCTGATTGGGATTTTCTTTCTGACTGGATCTTAAACATAGTTAAATCTTACAGCCAGGGTAATTTTAAACAAAATCTCTAGATTGTTTCTCAAGCACCTTTGTCAAATTCGATGATATCTCAAATTGCGAGTCTTCCCCCCTTTTTGATTACAAAAACCAATAATTGTTTTAATGATTTGCTCATTTTTGGAAACTTCTCTTTTAAATTCCAATAAAGCTGACTCTGACTCTGGATGACGACATACGCTCATACTTTCTCCTCATTTATCCTAATTATGCACCAAATGAGGCAAATAAAATCAATTCTTAAGCATAATTTTACCTCATTCGCCTCATTTGATGCATAATTGAACTTTCCTGCCAAAGCTAAGACAAAATGGAGTTAACTTGCTTTTTTTTAATGGATTGCGACAGGACCTGAGTTATAAAACTATCTTTAAATCATGACGTTATGTTATAATAATTATATTAATAATTAACAGATTAATTAAAATGAATATAACTGATAATGATAAAAATTCTTACTATTACCGTCAATTAGCGGCTGCCTATAGGGATTGCTTGCCTAACGGAACAACGGGGAGAGATCTTCAAAATGCCGTATCAGCTGTAGCAGGAGGAATCGGACTTGGATTTGGGTTCGGCATAGCAAGCTTATTTTTTTCTCAACGCACAGGAGCTGCGACCCTATCTTCTCTTGCTCGCAAATTTTCTCCTACCCGACCACTTCCCTTCTTCCCGGCTGGGGCTTTCCTATCGTTTGCAACAGCCTCTGCAATCGAAAACGGAACCGATAACCTATTGCAATCTAAATCCGTACAAAAAAATATTCGAGAAAAACTCGCTATGATGGAACGTGATTCCCACACATTTACAAAACCCTCGGGAGAGACGATCTCAATAGCTATAAAAGATGCAAAAAACTATAAAAATGACCATTTATACAAGATTATATTCGAAGATGCTTTTGACCCACTGATCAAGAACCCCCTATACATACAAGAAAAAGAACAAATGCTGGAGCATATTGAAAAAGCCTGCAAAGGATTTATTCCTTCCGAATCGATCCTAAAAAAACTCAATAAAGACACTCAACCGAGCAAAGGATTATGCATTGGGATGGCGATAAATTGGGCGCAATACCTCTTCCAAAACGGCGTAGAATCAGTTCTCACTCGAGATCCTTATGCCTTTGAGAATCTAGACACCGCGATACACACAACATTATTTCAAAAAATAAATCACATCACATCCCTCGCGTCGAGAACATCCTCGGTTCCTCGATTACTGAGCTCAGCATTGGATATCCCCCAGGAGAAAATTCGCTATTTCCCCAGTGATTCTTTTCCCGAAAACCGATCCAACAAAATAACTGAAGAAACCCTACATTTCCTCTTAAAACAGCACGAAGGCAAAATTGTTTGCTTAGCCTGTTCGAAGGAAGCAGGGGGGCATGCAATATGCACAGGAAGCTTCCCCGAAAAGGACCTTCGCTTTATTATCACAAATAGTCGCGTGTTTTTCTTTGACGATCTTGAATCTCTATGCAGAGCAGTTCTAGTGATAAACGCCGACTTATGCCAAAATACTCGCATAGATTATCTGCTGGTTGTCGATCAATAGTGTCAACTTAAGAATTTATCACTAAATACAAGAAAAAAATTTCCTACTCACGTATAAAATCTTCATAAATTTTATGGAGTTTTTTAATGAGCATACAATGCATAGCCATCGAGTCTCTTTTCGCCCTATTAAACAGGGCGAGTTTTCAATCTAATCACAAGAAATCCTCTACTAATTTTTTAAGGAATAGAATATTCAGTTTTGCTACTGTAGTTGGGATGCTATTAAGGGCAGTTAAGAAAAGTCTACAAATTGATTGCAATTTTCTAGGAGCTCATATGAAGGAAGAACCGGGATCAAAACAAGCTTTTAGCCAAGCTAGAGCTAAAATACTTCCTTCAGGTTTTCAAGAAATGCATGAAGATGGTTTACGAGTGCATTACACAGAGGCTCCTAAAGGGGGGCTTTGGAGAGGCTTTCGTGTGATAGGCTGTGATGGATCTACGCTAAGACTACCCGGCTCTAAAGAATTAGAAGCTAAGTTTGGATTATATCCAGGCAAAGAAGAGGGCGTTAAATATCCTGTTATGGCACGCATTTCAGAATTTATTGACATGTCTACAAAGCTGTGTCTAAGTGGTTGCATAAGTCCTTATAAGACATCTGAAGATGAGATGGCAGCAAAACAACTCCCTGAAGTTGTAGGAAAGATGAGGAGATTAGGGCAATCAAAAATGCTTTATGTCTATGACAGAGGATATCCCTCTGAAGAGTTCATAGACCAACACATTCAACTTAACGTGGACTTTGTTTTTAGATTGCCAAAAGATTTTAACAATGCCATCACAGAAATCAGTAAATGGGCAGATACTGAAGGCTTTATCATACGAGAAGGATGGCCTCCCATAAGAGTTGTAAAAGTACCTCTTTCAACTGGAGAAACAGAGCTATTGTTAACCACTTTAACGGATAAGGGATACACCATAAAAGACTTGTCTGAAGTTTATCAAGGGAGATGGACTTCAATGGAAGAAGGTTATAAAAAACAAAAAGTTACGATGCAGATGGAAAACTTTTCTGGCAAGACGGTAGTAGCGATTGAGCAGGAATATTGGTCAGCGCTTGTAGTGTCAAACTTACTTGAAATGGGATGTATTCCGATTGAAGGATATTGGATTCCGGGAGCTTTACCTAAAAGGCATGTCAATCGAAGTGTATTGTTTGGTAGCATGAGAGATGCGACTCTTGAAGTTATATTTGGTCTGATATCTCTCAAAGAATATGATGAGCGATTTAAAAAGATAGCTATGAGAGGTATGCTAAAAGTAAGACCTAATAGGAATTATTCAAGAGATGGTGTTGATAAGCCGAAACGGCACCATGTTTACCGGAGATCTTGCTAATTGCTTAAATTGACACCATTGTTGGTCCCATATCTTGAGACAATGTTTGAATTTTTACCATTTTTCTTTCTTCCTCAGATAAATGGTCATCAATATATTTAAAGAGATATTCAACATGATCAACACGAATTTCAGGCCACCGCACAAAACTCTTCGGAATCGTAATGTAAATTTTTTTAACAGGTTAACTCAACCAAAATTTAATAACTGGAATCAAGTGATTATAACGATATGGTATCGTACATATACTAACAAAACTCTGAAATTCAAGTGATTCCATATTATCCTTTATTAAAAAGGCTACAAAATAGGATTTCTTTTCTCACTTTCTCGAATCCCTAAATTTCCATAGCGATGGTAATCATAACTAATCGAGACTTCTCTTACATAATGCAAGAGCTCCCATCTTCCGTTGGCTAATGGCTCCCCTATATCCAAGAAGCATCCTATCTCAGCAGCTATCTTTTTAAGAGACTCTCCTGGAGTAACCAGCAATCGAACACGATCCACATCCCCTCGAGCTACCCTTTGCAAGAAACTTTCTTCTCGTTCTTGAATGAAAGTAAAATTTGGACAGGCTTCTTTCCAATTGATAGAAAAATCAATTGGACTCTTTTCAAAACTAACCTCTAAAGAGACCTTGGCACAAATGGCTGCTGCAAGAACTCTCAAGACATTGAGGGAAGAAGCTTCTTCTTGTACACGGAAAATAAGATTTTTCCTGGGAACATAACAAAGAATATTATCCTGTCCTACCACAAGATCAGAAAGACCTTCTGGCTTATCTAAATCGTAGTGACTTTGTAAATGCTGAACCCAAAAACTATAGCTACACACACTTGCATACCAAAGCCCCATCTCCTCAGCAGAAAAAGAAATCTTGTTACAAAGATCCATTAACCGAGTTACTTCTAAAGAAGGCAATACCCGATCCAAGGGAAGAGTCTTTTGAAAAGGTTTGACAAATTGATAAAGGTAACTTGGCCCCCCAGCCTTAACACCAAAACCAAAACCACTAGCTTTACAACCTCCAAAGGGCTGCCTTTGCACAATGGCTCCTGTTATCGTACGATTAATATATAAATTCCCAGCCTCTATCTTGCTCATCCATCTTTTTATCTCTCTTGTGTCTAAGGAATGAATCCCCGATGTCAATCCATAGATTGTCCCATTAGCAAGCTCTATTGCATGATCTAAATCCTTGGCCCTCATAACAGCTAAAATAGGGCCAAAGCACTCTGTTGTATGCATAAAACTTCCAGCCTTTACCCCTAACTTAACACCAGGAGACCAAAGGTTTGGGTTATCTAGACTCTGCTTTGGTTCTACAAGCCATTTTTCTCCAGGCTCTAAAGTCGTTAAAGCCTTATGAAGGGATTCTCCTGCCTCTCGAATCAGGGGAGTTACCTTTGAAGATAAAGCCCAAGGAGATCCAACAGATAAGCTCTCTATAGCGTCTTTAAGCTGCTGCAGAAAGTGAGGATTATCATACACTTCTGCTTCTAAAATAGCTAAGCTAGCTGCGCTGCATTTTTGTCCTGCATGACCAAAGGCTGACTGGACAAGATCTTTAATAGCAAGGTCTCGGTCAGAAAGCGCGGTGATAATCATAGCATTCTTCCCTCCCGTCTCAGCAAAAAGGGCTAAGTCATTTCGTA
>CANNLR010000134.1 GCA_947505635.1 Chlamydiota bacterium | reverse complement strand
GCTGTATTTGACACCATTCCAATCAAAAGAACTAGCAAAAGAAAGCGATATTTAAAAATACGACGCTCTATTTGTAACCCCAAGAGCCATAACCATGACATATTAAATACTAGATGAATAATATCTTTATGGAGAAGAGCTGGGGAGAACGATCTCCAAACTTCCCCTTCTCTTATCTTTTCAAATAAAGGAGCGTTATTATCAAATCCCCCTGCACGATTTTCTTGCGTCATATCCGCTATAAGACCGTTCCACATTGGAATTTCTTCTGCTTGACGAAACTGCCTTTGTCCAGATCCAGATAACTTAGATAGATCTTCTTGTGAACGAATATTATACTTTATAATCAACTGATTCACAGAAGCCATCATCTTAGGGTAATCAAAAAGCAAATTTCTTTGAACGGAAGTTAATCCCACGGCCAAGGAAAGCTCTCCTACCGTTTTCTTAAGGGTATAAGCCTCTTTTTCATTCCAAGCAAATAACAAAGTACAAAGACAAAAGAGCCAAAATGTACAAGACTGCAAAAGTGTTTTTTTTAATCGCATAGATGAGTGATCTTCTCAATAATTTGCGAAGTAGAAAAGCCTGGAACCAAAGGAATAATATGAACTCTTCCCCCGCACTCTTTTACCACTTTAGATTCTACGCAATCCACTCCATATTCAGAACCATTTGCATGAACATCAGGTCTAATTTTTTTTAGCATCTGCCTTGGGTCTACTTCATCAAACCAAGTTACATAGTCCACCATGAAAAGCGCTGCCATCATCATCATTCTTTGCTCTAAAGGGATAATAGGCCTTTTAAGACTCTTATATTGCTGGATTGACCTATCGGTATTTAACCCAACAATCAAAATATCACCTTGCAAAGAAGCTTGATAAATCATCTCTAAATGTCCCGCATGTAACAAATCAAAAGACCCATTTAACGTGACAATGGTTTTAGGTTGTTTTCTAAGTTCCATCACAAACTCCTCTAGCTTATCCGGGGGAATGATCTTACCCCGGATAACTTGAGAAAAAAGACTACTTTCTTGGGAAAGCGACACGAAACACCTCATCATATGTGCTGACAAAATATACCTTCATCCCTTTTTTGATGTAGGCGGGCAGCTCATCATAATCTCTTTGGTTATCTTTAGGGAAGATAAGAGCTTTAAGTCCTGATCTTTTTCCAGAAATAAATTTCTCTTTAACTCCCCCAATTGGCAATACCTTACCTGTCAAGGTAAGCTCTCCTGTCATACCTATATCAGCAGCGATGGGCTGATCTAACAGCAAAGACAACAGTGCTGTTACCATGGTAACCCCTGCAGAAGGACCATCCTTAGGCGTTGCCCCTTCAGGGATATGTAGATGCACTAGGGTCTTTTCAAAAAAAGACATCCCTGGAGCATAAGTCCCTACAAGGCTATGCGCATAAGACCAGGCAATTTGAGAAGATTCCTTCATCACATCTCCGGCTTGTCCGGTAAGCTTCATATCTGTTTTATCAGCAGGAACTTTGATAGCTTCTATATATAGAGTAGCCCCTCCCATGGAAGTCCAGGCAAGCCCCATACATACTCCAACAGGAGTTCTGTCATAAAATCTATCTGAGGTAAAGACGGGCTTTCCTATAAAGCCGACTAAGGTCGCTTCTGAAATAACGATCTTTTTAATTTCTTTTTTCTTCTCTCCCTCAACAACAATCTTATGCGCTACTTTTCGTAAGATTTTCTTGAGATAATTCTCAAGATTTCGAACGCCAGCTTCTCTTGCATACCCATTAATCACATCTTTAATAGCAGCTTTTGTAAACATAACATCTGCTGTCTTAAGTCCCATCGCCTTGCGATTACGAGGAATTAAATACTTTTCTGCAATAGCCACTTTCTCATCTTGGATGTACCCCGATAACCGAAGCATCTCAATTCGATCTTTTAAAGGCTCTGGAATCGAGTCGAGTAAATTCGCCGTCACTAAAAAAAGAACATTAGAAAGATCACATCTTACATCTAAGTAATGATCTAAAAAGTCTTTATTTTGCTCAGGATCCAACACCTCTAAAAGAGCGGAGGCTGGATCCCCATGATAACTATTTCCCATCTTATCCACTTCATCGAGCATAATCACAGGATTCATCACTTCCGTATATTTCAAGGCTTGAATTATCTTCCCCGGCATAGCTCCAATATAAGTTCTTCGATGCCCCTTAATTTCAGCTTCATCTCTCATTCCCCCTACAGAGAATCGATAAAATGGCCGATTTAGGGCCCTCGCAATACTTTTTCCTATACTCGTCTTTCCAACCCCGGGAGGTCCTGTTAATCCTATGATATTCGCTTTTAATCCTCCAGAAAGCTTTCCCACACTGATATACTCAAGAATTCTTTCTTTAATATCTTTAAGACCATAATGATCTTCGTCTAAAACTTTCTCAGCATGCTTTAAATTCAAGGACTCTTCACTCAAAATACCCCAAGGCACAATTGTGAGCCAATCTAGGTAGTTACGACATACAGAGTATTCTGCAGATTGGACTTCTAACATGCTCAGCTTTTCCATTTCATCAGCAATAACACCCATAACATCATCTGGAACTTTTCTTTTCTTAAGTCTAGCTTCAAATTTCTCAATATCACAGGACTTATCTTCTTTTTCTAATCCAAGCTCTTTTTTAATCGTCTTCAGTTGCTCTCTTAAGAAAAACTCTCTTTGTGTTTTAGAAATCGTTGCTTCGATTTTTTGGTTGATTGTGTTTTGCAAACGGCTTAAATCAAGTTCCTTTTTCAAAAGAACAAGAGCCTTATCGATCCTCCCCTGCAAATCAAATGTCTCCAAAACTTCTTGTAATTCTTCTCTTGTAGCTGTTGTTAACGCTACAGCAAAGTCTGCGAGTTTTCCAGGTTCCGTAAAATCTGAATGTCCCAAAAAGATTTGAAGCTCTTCTTTAAATAATGGGTTTAATTTTAACAGTTCTTTAATAGTTGTAATGATACTAATAGAATAAGCTTTAAGCTCTTTAGACATTTTCCCTGAAACATCTTCAAAAACTTTAATTGAAGCTTTTAAAAATTTACCATTTTTACTTGGTTTTTTTATAGAGATCCTATGCTCCATGTTCAATACAACTTGAGCCCCCCCGTGTTCCATTGGGATAATGCGCAAGATACGTGCTAAAACACCTACAGAATAAAGATCATCAAATCCAACCTTATAAATATTTGCCTCTTCTTTCTTTGTTAAAAAAAGGCCTAAGGACTTATGGCTTGACTTAGCCACCTGTTTAAGTACTTCGTAATAAGCACCAGGCTCTATAACAAGAGGAGCCGCCATCCCTGGAAAAAAGGGTCTTCTTGTTAGAGGAATTATAAATACATCGCGAGGAATTCCAAGGGGCATATCCTCTCGCTGCAAATCCTCTCTTACAGAGTCTTCAATCGTTTGAGCCAATAGTTCCTCAGCCGCATCTTCACTTTCATCATCAAGATATTGCAAAAAACACCTACAAAATAGAAAGGGTTAAAAAGGTTCATACGATACCAAGTCCTACAAAATGGCGCAAGGCATCTCCTCACAAAAAATCATTTCTTTTTCTATGCAAATACGGTACTATAAGCACTAACCGTTTTTTTGCCCTATCTTTTATTATGCTAGATTTAACTTTAGACACAAGCACAGATCCATATTTTATCGTTCTTTCCGAAGGTAAAAAAATTCTTGCTTCAGAATTTCTTCCTCACCAAAACAACTTATCTTCTTTTTTATTACCTACAATAGAAGGATTATTTAAAAAAAATTCTTACAGTCTGCAAGATTTATCTCATATTTTTGTTGGTGTTGGCCCTGGATCCTACACAGGAGTACGCGTTGCTGTTGCCGTAGCAACATCCTTAGCTCTAGCTCTAAATATTCCTTTATACCCATTTTGCTCTCTTCTTGCCTTTCTCCCAAAAAATCTTCCAGAAGGGCCTTTTACCTTCCTAGCTTATTCCAATCACTCCTCTGCTTTTCTTTTACAAGGCCTTATACAGCAAAGTGAGATATCTTCTCCCCTAACCCATACTCTTCTAGAAGAAAAAGATCTTTTAGACAAAATCACCTCTATTCTCAACCTTATCACTCTTTTTCCCGAAGAAACATTAAAAAAATGGCACACTCCAAGCCTAAAAGGATCCCTTAATATTCCCCTTCTGCTCACCTATTTTTCCCACTTTAAAAACACTCTTCCTCTCCCTCCAAATATCCATTACCTACACAACTTCTAATTTTCCTATTGAATAATAGTGTCCATATCCTGTATTATAGGTTCACTTTGAGTAAATTATATTTGCAACTTAACCATGTAGGACTAGATATCCATGCCTAGCGTAAAAGTTCGTGCCGGAGAACCTCTCGATAAAGCTCTAAGAGCTTTGAAAAAGAAATTAGATAAAGAAGGAATCATGAAAGCAGCTAAGGCTCATCGATTCTATGATAAACCTTCTGTTAAAAGTCGTGCAAAATCAAAAGCAGCTTTAAAGTACAAGAAAGTAAAAAATTTCAGATCCGCAATGTAATAAGATACATCTTGCGTTTTTCAATTATTAGCAAACCGCACACGCGATTTGCTAATTTTTTTTGTAACCCTAAAGGATTATATGACAGACTACTATCAAATACTGGAAATACCTAAAGGCTCTTCACAAGATGAGATCAAAAAAGCTTATCGCAAAGCCGCAATAAAACATCAT
>CANNLR010000133.1 GCA_947505635.1 Chlamydiota bacterium | reverse complement strand
CCTCTGTCTTTTAAAACACAGATTTGACATCTTTGAGCATAAGTTAGGTGATGATAGCTTTTTAGCATATGGGGTCTCTCCTTATGGGGTTTGTCGTTAAAACCAATGTAGAGATTTCTTCATCACTTAACTATTCTTTTTTTTAACTATAGTGTTGCAGTTCTAACTTGAATCGGCGTAGGGCAAAGGCTATCGCAACTTAAATTAAAAATTAAAGCACTATATCTTGTCAACCTAATTTCCCGCTAGTTTTGTAACTAGGTCTATCGCAATCCATTAAAAAAAAGCAGGTTAACTTCATTTTAGTCTAGCTTTCTTTCTTTTTCATAGCTACAATTGTAGCTATTAAAAAGAAAGGAGACAGATTATGCCAAGTCGCGTTAACCATGTGAATAAGGCTACCGGAGTTACCTACGTGTATGAGTCTGTCTCATACTGGGATAAAGAAAAGAAGCAGTCTCGCAATAAACAAGTGTGTGTAGGCAAACTCGACCCTCTCAATGGGGAGTTCATTCCATCTAAGCGTTTAGCTCCTGCGCAAACTGTCGTCAAAGATCTAGAGGTAATCACTGCCTCCGCAGAGATCGTTGGGCCTTCGATTGTGTTGGATGCTATTACCGAGCAGCTAGGCTTGGGGAAATTGTTAAAATCTTGTTTCCCTAAAGAACATAGCCAGATTCAGGCTATGGCCTATTATCTAGCTTCTCGTGGAGGGCCTCTGAGTTATTGTGGAACATGGTGTAAGAGCCATGCACATTCTGTTGAATGCTTGACGAGCCAACGTATCAGTGAGATTCTCGAATCCATTAGCACCGATAAGAAACAAACTTTTTTTACCAAGTGGATGGATAAGGTTTTAGAGGATGATTATCTTTGCTATGATATCACTAGCATATCTTCTTACTCAGGACTCAATGAGTACATCAAGTATGGCCACAATCGAGACTTAGAAAAGCTGCCTCAGCTGAATCTTGCCATACTCTTTGGTCAGAAGGGGCGCTTGCCCGTATATTTTGAACGAACTCCGGGAAATATCACTGATGTCAGCACATTACACAATCTTCTAAAGACCTTTAAAGCTATAGAGACAAAAACCCTTCATTATGTAATGGACAAGGGATTCTACAGCAAGCAAAACATTGATGAACTGCTTGCCTCCAGAGATAAGTTCCTTATATCAGTTCCCCTAAAAAACAAATGGGTACAGCATGCCATTGATGACATCTACGAGGTCATCCACGGACCTGAAGGATACCAAAAACTTGATGATGAGATACTATATGTTCATTCTCGGCTGTATCCTTGGGGAAAGGATAATCGTCGTTGCTACCTACATCTATATTACAATGCCCACGCACGGGCCGATGCAGTCGATAAATTTACTGAGGAATTAGTTGAGTATAAGAAGGAACTGGAATCAGGAAAACCGACTGATGCTCACCAAGAGGCCTATGACGCATTCTTTGTGATAAAAATAACACCCAAGAAGGGACCTCAAGTCTCGTATAATACTCAAGCCGTAAATCAGTATATCAAACGCTATGCCGGATTTCAGGCGCTTCTAACTAATAGCATTAAAAATCCAGTAGAGTCCTTGCAAGTCTATCGAGATAAAGACGTGGTGGAAAAGTGCTTCGACGATCTGAAAAATCAGTTAGATATGAAGCGTCTGCGCATGCATAGCTCTGCAACTGTTGATGGCAGGCTTTTTGTTCAATTCATCGCCCTTATCTACATGAGTGCTCTACGCAAAGAGATGAGAAGGTCTGGTCTTATTAAGCGATACACTGTTCGCGAGCTTCTGCAAGAGATGGAGACTCTGACAAAAATAAAGTACTCTGGCAAACATGGTCACATCCTCACTGAGGTAACAAAACCACAGCGAGAAATTTTAGAGGGGCTTGGCATCGCGCTTTCTAGCAAGACCTAGTTACAAAACTTCCGGGAAATTAGGTTGTCAAGGTTTTAGAAAAAAAAGCTCAGAGCACAAGAAATTAACCTTAATAGATAAACCAATCGAGAGACCGCGGACGATTATAAAGATCTAAGAGGGATCCACATCATAAATACTTTAATTTTTTGGTGGTGTCTGTCTTATTTTTAAAAAATTATAGAGACAATGCTACCAAAATATAAAATAAAAATTAAAGTACTATATCCATGACCAATCATCAAAGCGCCTCGATAATGATTTTCAAGATGTTCTGCGCTGCCCTTTGCGATCTTAAGAGCTCTCGGTTGCAGGCGAGCATCATTTATATTGACATTAGCGAATTGTTCATAACACCTGCTCTTTATAAAAAATGGAGCAGCATGCTAAATTTTAGATTTGTGGCTAAGGATTAGCTTGTTGCTCTGGTTTATATTTTTTATTTTTCTTCAAGCTTTTTCCACCAGTCTTCTTTAGTAAACCATATACCTTTTTTAATAAAGGGAACATATTGGTTCATGGAATTATCAAAAACTTCATTCATGAGTTTTTCAAAGGTGGGTAAATCGCCCCTTCTTTTTATTAATGCTTCTTGCTGTCCTCTGGCTATATAATGATTCAGTCTAAATTTGGAGCGGTCAATAAATTCAAATATGTAATTATTTTTTAGATAAGCTTTGTGAACTAAAGTGTACTGTATAGCTTCGGGGCGATGAATGCATTTTACGTGTTGATTCCAGTGAGAATCATCTCGACTCCTCATTACTAAAGACTCTGTCACTAGAGAATTCATAGATAATTCTTTGAGATACGAAGTTCCAAAACATTGCCATGACAATCTTAGTGAGCCAACTTCTAAAGGAGTCCTTTTTAAGAAAATTTGAAAAGATTCCTTCCCTTCTACAGGAAAAATATATTCATCAATGTCAATACATGCAATCCACTGTGCAATACCTTTAGCGCGTTGAATACTGTCATTAAGAGCTGATAGTTGAAATCCTACCCATTGAATTGGCTGTCGAGGATCATGAAAAGGAGCGTTATCGCTATTCCATTCAATAAGATCTACCAATCCCATTTTTATATAAGGAGACAGCACTTCCTCATAGTTGTCCGTGCTATCGTTGCTGTAAAGATAAAAATGTTGAACCCCCAAAAAACGATGATATTCTATCCATTCTTTAAGCCAACGGGCCTCGTTTTTGAATAACGTAGAAATGGTTAGATTATATAGGTGTGAGGATAATAGATTTGGAATAAAAAATATGCAAAAAAACCATTTCATAAGAATCCTTAAAATAAATAAATTAAAAAAAATGACTCATAATATTTTCATTTTTATCGATAAGAGTTTGGATCTTCTAGAGCTCCCCATTTAGATTGAACTTTAATCCATCTAGAGGGAAGAAGATCTTGCGTAGGAAGAGTACAGTTAGGATGATACCATTGAGCTGGAGCTATTACAATTTGATTCGGATTTTGATTGAGCCAGGCACTCCACCATCCAAAAGTGGAATTTGTAATTACATTGTGTTTACAAAGAGAAAGAAGAAAAAAGTCAATATAATGAGGTTCGTGTTCGATAAAAAATACATTTTTCATTTCGGGGGGGATGTTTTCCCGTACAAATTGCATATTATTACTGCTAACGACATAAAGAGCATCTTCGGGGAAATATTTCATAATCTTTTTTAGATAATCCTCTCCATACTGAATGTACATTTTTCCAGATGGATCTTCGTATTGCCAGCGCATTTGAATGCCAACAGTACAGGGATGTTCTAAAATAAATTTATAAGAAGATTGTAAATAGCTAAGATCTTCTGCTCCTGGTGCAAAAAAATCTAATAATCGAGTACGATGATGAATAAAATATTTTTCTGATTGAAAATATCCTTTTAATCTCATTGATCGGTGATAAGGAATAATATGATAGGCATAAGAAGGTTCTTCCCATTCGTATTCGATGCTTTTTTCAGGCCTGGCAATGTTACATCGAAAAAACACATGAGAATAATTTAAAGGAACATTTTTAGGGTTATAAGGGCAATCTAATCTATCTACTAATTCTGGGAAATAAGCAGTTGAGTGATGATCCCAGGCAAAAGCAAGAGTTGTCGCAACCTGAAAAAAATTATTTCCTAATTCAGCAAAAATCGAACCAAGGATTATTCCTTGAGTCAACTGCATAGACTTTTCAGGTGTTTGTGAATCTAGATTAGGTAAATCTTTAGTGGAATAATGGTCTTCTAAAGTTGATGTAATAATCTCTTCTGGCGGGACTAAAATTAAACTATCAATTTGTTCGATAGATAAGTAGGTGAAGGAGGCTAGAAAAAGATAAGTCCCTAGTCTACCTCCTCCCCCATGGGGGCTGCTGATTTTTTTGAAGAGAAAATTCATGAAGATCATCCTTTTTATGAAATTAACATATTATAGACCGCGTGTTAGAATAATTTATAATTTTATTATAGTCCGTGTTTCGAGTCCAAAATATTGACCATATTTTAGCCCTTATGTAGGGAGATAATCGAAAAAATAGGCATCAGGTTGTGAACAATATAATCATATGGAATATATTGAACAATGTTTTTTAAATGCGAACTCGGAATTATAGGCCTCATTCACCTTTGCGGTCAATATTAAGCCACCTGATCCCACCTGGATTTCACCCTTACTTGAGTCTGTGGGGAGCTAGGGATTTTTACTGTCTTTACTAAATGCTCAAATAGGTTGCCATGTGTAGATCCGAAAAACCGTTCTGCTGCGGTAGTTTTGTCTTCACCTGTCCTTCTAACTCCAAAATTAGCCACAATAGTTAGAGCTCTCATAGTTGATGCATGAAGATGATGAAATCGATGTAAGAGTAGTGATAGGGCTCCATT
>CANNLR010000132.1 GCA_947505635.1 Chlamydiota bacterium | reverse complement strand
TTTTTTTGCGGATTTTCCTTTTGATTCTTCTGTTTTACAAAAAATCGAAGAGAGAATGGATCAATCAATTTGGGAGAAAAAAGAGGTACTTTTTCGAGAGATGACCCCTTTTAGCGCAAAAGAATACTTTCTTTTCCACAAAGAGCCTTGGCTAGCCAAGTTAGCAGAAAATAGTGAGGCCCCTACAGTTTCTTTAATAGACATAGCGGGCAGAATGTTTTTTATTCAAAGCTCTAATAAAATAAAGCATCTTGGGGAAATAGGTGCGATAAAAATTCATAAAAGCGAGATCTTAGCGGGTTTTCGAAAAAGAATACGAGTTCATGGAGCGACCTTTTTTGACAAACAAGAGAAAAAAGAATTTTTAAAAGTCAGTGGAGAGCAGGTTGGGATTTCTCATGTTAATTTCGGACTTGAAAAGAAATTATTTGAAGAGGTTAAGGAAGGGAAGTGGGTGTGGTTTCCTAAGGGACAAAAAATAAAGTCTCTTTTGAACGCAAAATTAGAGCAGCTTTTCGAAGATTATGGCTTTTTATCGATATCAACATTGCCTGTTGTGGAATCCTTTTTGCGAAAAGATTTTTTTATTCAGCATAGAGGAATTTTTGAAAAACAAGAGCTTACGGGGCAAAGGTTCGCGATCAGCGAGAATGTAACTGTTTGTGAGTTAGAAGATAAAATTTTTTCTTCTGGGCTTTTAGATTCCTCTAATTTTCAAGTAAATATTTCTCATTTATTTTGTAAGAAAGAGCTACTTTTAGAAGAAGTGATTTCTTACTTGCATTTCATGACTAAAATCTTTAAAATCCTAGATTTTGCAGTCCAAATTGCTCTTGTTGGAAGACTAAAGTCTGGAGAGGGTGCAGTTTTGATGGATGCCTTGAGAGAATCGAGTTTAGAGTTTTCCCAGGAAACTGAGAAAAATGAGACTTTGCGAATCGAATGGCGTGTGCAAGATAGGATGGGAATGCTTTGGCCGGTTTCTTGTTTATATACTCCTCAGAAATTTGCTCAAGGAGGGTATTCTTGTTTTTCAGCTTCTTTCTTCCTTTCTTTAGAACGGATGATTGCTCTGATAATAGAAAGCAAGAAAGGAAAGATCCCTGTTTGGTTAGCTTCTTGTCAGGTGAGAATCTTCCCTGTTCAAGAAAATAATGTAGAGTATGCGAAAGAAGTAGCTTTGAAGTTGAAGAAACAAGGGATTCGAGTAGAAATAGAAAAAAGTGATGGAGAGTTGAAAAGTAGACTTCGTCAAGCTTTTTTAGAAGAGATTCCTTTTGTTGTAGCTATAGGTGACAAAGAAGCGGAGAGTAAGAAAGTAACCTTACGGGGTACGGGTATTGAACCTAGATCCTTATCGCTTGAAGAGTTGATAGAGATGTTGAATCAGTAATTTAAAGAGGAGTAGCTCTCTGAACTGTAGAATTAATAGAGAAATTCGTGCGCTTAAAGTGCGAGTTATTGATAAAGATGGAAGTCAGTTAGGTGTATTAACTGTGCAGGAAGCTATGGCAAAAGCAGAGCTCGCTGGATTAGATCTGGTTGAAATTGCTCCAAATGCAGAACCTCCGGTATGTAAGATCATTGACTACGGTAAATATCGTTATCAAGTTACAAAAAAAGACAAAGAAGGAAAGAAGTCACAGCATCAAGTCAAGGTGAAAGAAATTAAAATTAAACCTGTGACAGATGATCATGACATTCAGATAAAGATTAAACACGCTAGAGAGTTTATTGCAAAAGGCAATAAGGTTCGCGTGACCTGTTCATTTAGAGGTAGGGAACTTGCTCACCCTGAAATTGGACATAGAGCTGTACGAGGGATTTGTGAGGCTTTAGCTGATATAGCTACTCCTGAAGCTGAGGCTAGATTGATGGGGAAAACCCTTTCAACAGTATTAGCTCCTGGAGCAAAAAAGAAAGTTGGATCTGCATCGTAAAAGTAAAGAGCAATTGAGTAAATTGGAGAGAATATCGTGACAAAAGTAAAAACTAAAAAGTCTGTGAAAGCGCGATTTAAAGTCACAGGGACAGGAAAGCTCATGCAAGGTCATCCTGGGAAAAGACATATTTTGTCGAAAAAATCGTCTAAGCGTAAAAGACAGTTAAAGAAACAGTCAGTAGTTAGCAAAGCGCAATCAAAGACTTATGCTCGCCTTATGGGTGTTGCTTAAAAAATTTAAATAGTGGAGAAATAACATGGTAAGAGTCACAAATGCAGTGGCTGCCCATCGCAGAAAAAAAAGATTGATGAAACGGGCGAAAGGCTTTGTAGGGGATCGTAAGAATCACCTCCGCCTTACAACCTGTGCAGTCATGTCTGCTATGGCATTTAACTACGATCATAGAAAACTCAAGAAAAGAGATTTTCGACGTCTTTGGACGATTCGTGTTGGAGTGGCGGCAAAAATTAATGGATTGTCTTATAGCAAGTTTATCAACGGACTTAAAAGAGCAGGATGCTTATTAAACCGTAAGGTACTTTCTGATATGGCTATTCGTGATCCTCAAGCTTTCGCTTTTGTTGCAGGAGCTGCTAAACAAGCGTTGGCATAATAAGTCGGTATTCGTATATCTTTAACCTATGTCTAAATTCTTGTTAGACATAGGTTTTTTTATTGGGGTGTCAAAATGCGAGACAAAATTAAAGAAATTAAAGCTGAGTTCCAAATAGAGCTCTCTCGAGTGGGTACAGTTAGAGCCGTGGAACAGCTTACGATCAAATATCTTGGAAAGAAAGGTCCTTTACAAGAGTTAATGGCTTTGCTTAGAAATTGTAGCGGAGAAGAGCGCCCTTTAATGGGAAAAGAGATCAATATCTTAAAAGAAGAGATCTCCTTGCTTTGTACTCAGGCTCTAGAAGGTTTTACGCAGGCTGAATTAAAAGAGAGAATCGAACAAGAGAAAATAGATGTAACTCTTCCAGGAAGGAGAAGATTCCAGGGGAAGAAACATCCTATTTATCTTTTAAGAGATGAGATCATTACCATTTTATCTTCTATGGGTTTTTCAGTGCAGTATGGTCCTGATATCGACTCAGATTATTATAATTACGAAGGTTTGAATTTTCCTCCAGATCATCCAGCTCGCGATATGCAAGATACTTTGTATCTAACAAAAGATTTTCTTTTGCGATCTCACACCTCTAATACACAACTTAGAGTCATGGAAAAACAAAAGCCTCCTATTCGTATTATTGCTCCAGGAACTGTGTATCGTAATGAGACAATCAGTGCAAGATCTCACGTCTTTTTTCATCAAGTAGAAGGGCTTTATATCAATAAGGGCGTTTCTTTTGCTGATCTATTTACTACTCTAGAAGAGTTTTTTAGTAAGTTATTTAAAAAGCCGGTAAGAACAAGATTTCGTCCTAGCTATTTTCCTTTCGTAGAACCAGGTGTTGAAGTGGATATCCATTGTACAGCGTGCTCAGGTTCTGGATGTCGCTTATGTAAGCATACAGGATGGTTAGAAGTAGCCGGAGCTGGGATGGTACATCCAGAGGTTCTTAAGAATGGAGGGATCGATCCTGAGGAGTATTCAGGGTATGCGTGGGGTATGGGCATAGAGCGACTTGCTATGCTTTTATATGATGTAAAAGACATTCGGATGTTCACAGAAAACGATCTTCGTTTTCTTGCACAGTTTTGATTGCTTTTATTTTCGATTTGCGTATAATTTACTCTTTCTTCGAATTTGGAAGAGTGGCAGAGTGGCCGATTGCGTCTGTCTTGAAAACAGAAGTCCTGCGAGGGACCGTGGGTTCGAATCCTACCTCTTCCGACAAGCCTCAAGGGTTTCCTTGAGGCTTTTTTTTGTCCGAATCTAGTGGGAAAATTAGACAAGAAATAGCATCTCTTATTGTGCTATAAAAAAGCTGCTTTATCGGTAGCTAAAGAAGTTGTTCTATTTTATTGGAGAACAGGAAAAGTCTTATCTGAAATGATCTCTCAAAAAGGGTGGGGTTCTAAAACTTTACAGAGACTTTTTCGAGATTTGATTAAGGCTTTTCCTGGTGTTAATCACTTCTTATTAAGAAACTTACAGTATACGAAAAAGTTCAGGGAGAACTGTCCGGAATCCAATTGTGCAGCAGCAGCTGCACAATTGCCATGGGGTCATAATATGGTTCTTTATGTCCACTAAAGGGTAGCAGGATCATAGCTGGATGATCTCATATCGGTATTTATATTTTTGCTTTCTTTTTTGAAGAAGTAGTCGATTTATTTTGAACAGACTTTTTCAAAACTTTGACATACTTGTACTTCGGTTTGATAGTCACAATTTTATCGTTTTTCTCGACTATCAAAGCTGTATTAGTTTTACAAGCAGTCTCAATAGCAGACTTAACACCTTTTCGATATCCTTTAATCAATAATTGATTGATATCAGATTTATTGGATTTAGACATTTGCTAACCTCTGCATTTCTTGCCAAATATGATCATCTTGGATTTGTAATTTGTTATCAATATTTTTAAATGCGATTATTTTTTTAGATTCGATTGCGGACGAATTGTCAATAATTAATATAGTATCTGCAATTGGAATATAATGCTTTATCTTCTTGTTCAACTTTCACTGGTGTTGACCTTTTTTATAAATGCGCTTTAGCTCAGGAATTCGTTCGGCCATAAATTCTGCCTGCTCTTGTCCTCTCAAAGGGAAATGATAGAGGTGATCCTGCTACCATTTAGTGGACATAAAGAACATAGACAAGAACAATGGAATTTAAAGGAGAATGTCTATGACACAACAAAGAAAGTACGACAAACAGTTCAAACTAGATGCTATCAAGCTATACAAAGAGAGTGGAAAAACCTGTGA
>CANNLR010000131.1 GCA_947505635.1 Chlamydiota bacterium | reverse complement strand
TCACAGGTTTTTCCACTCTCTTTGTATAGCTTGATAGCATCTAGTTTGAACTGTTTGTCGTACTTTCTTTGTTGTGTCATAGACATTCTCCTTTAAATTCCATTGTTCTTGTCTATGTTCTTTATGTCCACTAAATGGTAGCAGGATCAATTTCTATTTGACGCAACTATAGGAGTAGAGTAGAGGAGGATAATTGTCCTCCCCCCTCGTCAAACCGTACGTGCGGATTTCCCGCATACGGCTTTCATACAAATCGTCACCTATAGCCTTTCTTAAATGCCTGCCTGCTTAAGACAAAGAGTCCTAATTTGTTTAGAACTTCATACCAGTTCGATCCTTGAGGTTTCTTATAGCCACGCTGAGAACGTCTTTCAAGAAAGTGAATCATCCTGTTTCCAACATGCCAATTAACTTTCTGGAATGCTTTGCTCGGAGTGCCTTTATTGAAGTAATTTCCCCAGCCTTTAAGAAAACGATTTACCCCTCCAATAACATCCTTTACGGGAAGATTCCCAAGTTGAGGTCTTGTAAGATATCTAATCCTATCTCGAGCTCTTGTTAGAGATCTTTCCATTGGCTTAATCTGGTATCGTTTCGTACCTTTCCCGATCCACCTCATTGTGAATCCTAGGAAGTTTATTGTTCCTCTGGAAGCTTTCAGATCAACTATCCGTGTTTTACTGCGATTTATCTTTAAACCAAATCTTCCTTCCAATTCTCTTGTTATCCATTGCTGAATCTTCGGATTCATGTATCGGGCCATAATGACAAAATCATCCGCATAGCGGATGATTGATGCTTTAGCCCATGTACCAGGACCCGCTTTTGAGTGAAAAGCTTTATCGAACCAATGTAAGTATAAATTACTTAACAATGGAGAAATAACGCCACCCTGAGGAGTCCCTCGGTCATTCGGTGTCATTGGTTTCCCTTCTTCCCATATGGGGGCTTCTAACCACATACGTATAAGCTTCAAAACTCTTTGATCCACTATTCTCATTTCTATAGCCTTTATCAGCTGATCATGAGGAATCGAATCAAAGTAACCTTCTAGATCTCCATCATAGATCTCTAGCTTGCCTTCGTTTGCTGCTTTATTCATCGCATCTATTGCCTGATGCGCTGATTTTCCAGGTCTAAATCCATAGGAACACTCAAGAAAATCCTTCTCGAATATTGGTTCTATTATAAGCAGGAGAGCCGCTTGTACTACCCGATCTTTAATCGTCGGTATTCCTAGCGGCCGCATCTTACCATCACTCTTAGGTATGTATACTCTTCTTACAGGATCTGCTCGACAACCCTTGTCGATCAAAGAATTGTATATCTCCTTGAGAAATCCTTCTACTCCTTCTTTCGACCCTCGAATAGATTCAAATGTTTTCCCATCATATCCAGCGGCTCCACCATTCTGCTTTACTAGCTTCCATGCGGTTTCTAGGACATCCGTTCTAACTAAATGACTGTATAAAGTATAGAACCTAAATTTCGGTTCTAGTTTGGCCTTCTGGCCTAGCTTCGCCCTTAGTTGAGCAATTCCTGGGGGTAGATCCCCCTTCGCCGTAGTAGGTATATCCAATCGGCTTACTCCTCTTGTTTAAAGCATGTTTTGTATCAGAACTCCTTCGCTCCATCTTCATTACAAAGACTTCCTCACTACTACGAGTTCATCCGACTCCCTTAATGGCCACCAGACAGTTATTTGTTTCCGTATCTGTTGTTTGCTTATCCCTAAGTTCTTCGCTCTGCCTTGTCTTCGCTCACGATCTCACTTTAGATTCAGCATCCTTTAAGGGTCTCTCAAGTTCCTATATATACTTTCTATGCGCGTCGTCCATTATAACCCCGGCAGGTCCCATGACTGCTTCTTCTAGTTCTTCGCCATGGATATTGATTTCACCGGAAATGGGAGGCTCTTCACCTGCACTTAAAATTAACGAGGCCAACTGGTTCACGCTTAACACATTACAACTCGCATATTTGTTCACTAAGGCTCCGAGTCAGCAAGTTACCCGTCTGCTCGCTCAGTGTCCTACATGATTGACTAGATCTTTATCATGGCAAGCTCCTCTCATCTTGCTAGTTATATAAGCTTTCTTGACGCACCATTTCTATTTGACGCTAACACTGTTTACCCGTTTAGTTAAATTAATTATTTACAATGCCATTTCAATCGCAAAGTGCAACAAGGTAAATAAAAATAAAATAGGTCAGGCTTAAAAAATTTCTTATGTTGATTTTTAATGCCATACTAAACAGGAGACTTCTTTATGGATAAAAGCTATAAGCATCTGAAGGGGTTTTGTTTTTTCACATAGAATTTGCAAATATTTGCACCCATGAAAGTGCTGAAGATTTTTTTTCGTATCGCAGAGATAAAATAACTGGGCGTCATGCTACGGTTGTCGAGCTACTATGAAGGTAGATTTTCAAGGAATATGGGTGGTTAGAAGCGTTCCAAAATCAATAATTTTGGCAAAGTAGTTGCTTTCTTCCACGCTTTCATCTACTCCGTTTACATGGATTAAAACTGTTCGTTTAGAAAATCCCCGTGGAGTTTTCAACGCGTTCACTTTTTTATCAACTTCACTTATGATATTTTTTTTGATCGGATCTTTTTGGAATTTTATTTCACAGATATAGAGATTTTGAAATTTTGATTGAATAAGATAATCGATTTGGCATCCTGATCGAGAAGATGTTTTAGATTGAAGATAGGGATTATCAATTAAAACATCTTCAAGAGGAATTTGGAGAAAATGATAAATACTTTTTCGGTTGTTGAGTACGAGATTTTCGAATTGTAGACCTAGAATAGAGGACCAGTTAGGAGGTGAGAGAGTTGCTCCTCTTTCAATTGTATTTTTATGAGGAGCAATATAACGGAAATAAAATCTTAAATAATTATCTTTTAATCTGTACAGGCTATTTGGAGATACTTTTCCATCTTTGATGTGCCAGGTATTATCTCTAGCTACATAGCCAATTCTTTCTAAATCTTCTAAATATTCACTAACAGCTCCCGTCTTTGTGATTTCTAAATATTTGTAAATGTCGGAAAGGAGAGCAGATCCTTTAGAGAGGAAGGTTAAGATATTTAAGTAAGTTTTCCCTTTTTTTGCGAAGAGTTCTGTGCAGATCCTGTCGTATTCTCGAAAAAGTAATCCTTCTTTTCTGAAGCAGAGCTGTCGAATATTTTCTTCAGAAGAAATTTTAGGATTGATTTCTTCTAGATAACGTGGAATGCCTCCGGTTATAGCAAGAAGTTTGAATTTTTCATAAGGAGAAATACGTCCAGTTTGATTCCCCCAGAAGCGGTTACATTCAAACAAAGGCAATTCATCTAAGATTATTTCTAAGGAGATTCGTCCAAAAAATCCAGTGTTCCTTAATATGTTTTTTTCAATCCATCCAGACATGGAGCCGCTTAGAATCAGGATGAGTTTTGGATTCTTTTTAAAATGAGTATCCCATGCTGTTTTGAGTTTCCCTAAAAATGAGGGATCTCTAGTGCTCATCCAATTAATTTCATCAAAAACTATAAGGACCCGTCCTTGCTGGACATGTTGGCCGAGTTGCCATAGTAAATCGTCCCAATCATCAGAAGAAATTCCTCTTATTCCAAGTTCTCTTTGAAGCTCTCGAGCAAAATGATCTCGTTCTATTTCTGCTGTTACTTTATCATCCGGGGGGAGTCCGGTAAAAGTTAGAGTTTTAAGCGGTTTTCCAAATTCTTCAATAAGGCGAGTTTTTCCTATTCGTCGTCTCCCTGTAATCACTACAAGACTTGCTACGCGAGAATCTAATCTTTCTTTTAATACTGATAATTCCCGTTCTCTGCCGTAGAAAGTACTCATAGAGGTGCCTGCCTGTAAAGGTTGTTCTGTAATGCACTTTATCACGTTTTGTTGATTTAGTGCAACAAGGGTTGATGTATTTAAAATGCACTTTTTAAAGGAATCGCGAAGTAGTGCATTCTGCAGAAAAAGAGCGTGCTATAATCTTTAGCTCTTATATACTGCTTTTATCTTTGTTTGAGTGGATTGAAAGTAAAGAATTATTATATATATAGGGAGTCTCATGATAAAAATAATGTGGATGATTTTCTTTGCTTTAGGAGGGATGAATATGGCTTATAGTATAGAAGATGGGGTCTATGTAGCAGCTTTAACCCCCTTACATTCTGATTTGAGTTGCAACTATGATGAGCTTACAGCTCATTGTTTAGATTTAATGGATAGGGGTTGTAAAGGCGTTGTCCTATTTGGGACTACTGGAGAAGGAGCGTCTTTTTCTGTAAAGGAAAGACAAGATACAGTGAAAGAAGTTATTCAAAGAGGATTAGATCCTAAAAAGATCATTGTAGGGAATGGATCTTCTAATCTGCAAGATACGGTGGAGGTAGCTTTAACCGCCCTAGAGTGTGATTGCCTAGCTTGTCTTATTGCTCCGCCTTGTTTTTTCAAAAATGTAACAGAAGCAGGAGTTCTGGCTTTTTATCGAGAGGTAATTAAACGAATTGCAAATCCTAAGTTACAAGTTATCTTATATCATATTCCTCAGTACACGGGGGTTCCTCTTACAGTGAATATTGTGAAAAGACTCTTTGAAGAATTTCCGAAGACTATAACAGGGATTAAGGAGAGTGAAGGAAATCTTTCTTTTGTGAAAAATATTATTGATGCATGTCCTCAATGTAAGGTGTTTGTTGGCGATGAAAGTTTGATTGAGGAGGCTGTGTCTTACGGGGCTTCTGGATCTATTTGTGGTATTGCTAATTTGTATCCGGAGTTAATATGCTCATTGTATGAGCAGGGAAGAAAAGGAAAGCATGAGGGTT
>CANNLR010000130.1 GCA_947505635.1 Chlamydiota bacterium | reverse complement strand
TTCTCTTAGTCATCCGGATCTTCTTTGGGCAAGATTCGCTCCTATAGGAGACAATCTTTATTTTTGTGCCGATATGAGAAATCATCAAAATGTTATTTGTTCAAAATACATTCCCGAGGTTGACTCTTGTAGGTATAAATATCTAATTGATCCGGATGGATTGGCATCCTCCTACTATAGACCTCAATGGATCTTAAGATCTAACTGCCTTCTAATTAAAGAAGCCTCAGAACTGGTACAGTGGTACTTTTCCGGATTAAAACCTTATGAGCATTATATTCCATATCAAACGGATTGTTCGAATTTAGAAGAAATTATTCATTGGCTAAGAGAAAACGATGAAACAGCAAAAAAGATTGCCGCTAAAGGAAGAGAATTTGCTTTGAAATATTTAGATACAGACACTACATATCTCTACTTATATCAAGTGATCAAGGAGTGCTGTAAAAAATGCAAAGGAGAAAGACCTTCTTCTTTAGAGTAATCGTCTTGGAATATAACTGTGGAGAGAATTGAGTATGATGGCTGAATTCAAGTTTCTATCGCCCCAACTAGTTTTTTAAATTCTTTTTTAGGTGTTTCCCAGTCTAAAACCTTCCTGGGTCTTTCATTTAATTGGTTTTGAGCAAACTTTATCTTTTCTAGGGTGACCTTAGTAAAGTCAGTTTTTTTAGGAAAATATTGTCTAATGAGTCCATTAGTATTTTCATTCGTCCCTTTTTGCCAAGGACTACTTGGATCCGCAAAGTATACCTTTACCCCAGTTTCTTCCGTCAAAATTTTATGCTCTGCCATCTCCAATCCTCTATCATATGTCATAGACAACCGAATGGATGGATCTATTTCATGTAAAACTTCAGAGAAGGCCTCTCTTACGGACTTCGCATCTTTTTTTCCAGGAATAGGCACAAGAATAACATATCGAGTTGTTCTTTCTACTAATGTGCCCAGGGCGCTTTTGTGATTTTTTCCTATAATAAGATCTCCTTCCCAATGTCCAGGAACTTGCCTATCTTCCACTTCTTTGGGTCTTTCGGAAATGGGAGTAGCATCTTGAATGCCCCCTCTACGAGAATGAATATTTGATCGGTCTTTTCTGAGTTTCCTTTGAGAACGTAAAAAACCTGTAAAAAGCTTCCTCAACTCTCCTCGAGGAAAGGCATAAATATACTTGTATATAGACTCATGAGATATCCATTTTTTTGGATCATCCGGGCTCTCTTTTTTAAAAGCTTCACTTATTTGCTCAGGAGAATTCCTTAGCACTATTCTCTTGAGCACTTCTCCTAAAATTTCAGGCCGATCATCAACAATTTGCTTTCTTCCCCTTAGAGAATCGCTTTTTCTAGCTTTTTTATCGGCTTTTGAAGGGGAATATTCAAACTTAGTTCCACATCGCTTTAGCTCTCTTGAAATCGTTATGTGAGAACGATTCAAGGCTAAAGAAATTTCTCGATTTGTCATGCCTTGGTTAACCAAGGCATGGATCTGTTCTCTTTCTTCTAAGGTCAATCTTTTGTATTTCATCATTAAAAGTTACCACATTTATGTAATGTGGTGCATTAGATTTTTGAACCCAGGAATATTCGTTTTTTTGTTTTGTTCTTCTTCGTTTAAATACTAATGAAATATTTCAAGCGGTCATGTTATTTCTGCGCGACCCCTAAATTCTACAATCCAATGATCATAGGTTAGGGGCCGTAAGGTCCCTAACCTGTTGATTTCTATTATAATTTACCTTGAATGATGGCTTCTAGCTTACGAGCTGCATCTGCAAAAGATCTGATCCCTTCGTAAAGCTTTTCTGTTCCCATAGCACTTTCACAATGCATCCAGCGGAAGCCTTTTTCGTCGAGAGTGATTTTTTGGAGAGGAAGAGACTTAGCTGTTTCTGGGTTTAGTTTTCTTACTACAGGAGCAGTAGACTCAGTAAGCTCTTTTAAGAACTTAGGGGCAATTGTAAGAAGGTCACATCCGGCTAAAGATAAGATCTCTCCACTATTTCTAAAGCTTGCTCCCATAATTTCTGTTTTGATATCCATTTTTTTGTAGTAGTTATAGATCTCTGTAACAGATTTAACGCCAGGATCTTCATCAGCAGGATAAGAGTCTTTCCCTTCAGCTTTTTTATACCAATCTAGAATACGACCCACAAAAGGGGAGATTAAAGTAGCCTTGGCTTGTGCGCAACAAACTGCTTGGGCTAAGCTGAAAAGAAGAGTCATATTACAATGAATGCCTTCTTTTTCGAGTTGCTCAGCTACTTGGATTCCTTCCCAGGTGGCAGCAAGCTTGATAAGGATTCTTTCTCTTGGAATACCAGCAGATTCATAAAGAGCTATAAACCGTTTAGCCTTTTCAAGGCTTCCTTTTACATCAAAGGAGAGCCTAGCGTCTACTTCTGTAGAAACTCTTCCAGGGACGATTTTTAAGATTTCAAGCCCGAAGTTAACAAAGAGCTTTTCCATGGCGTGATTTTTGATCAGTTCAGGAGATGAGCCTTTTTGTTTGCCAAAGGCGATAGCATCATCAATCAAAGACTGATACTCTGGTTTAGCAGCGGCTGCTAAGATAAGGGAGGGATTCGTTGTTGCATCTGTTGGCTTATACTGCTTAATCTCTTCAAATTCGCCGGTGTCAGCTACAATGGTGGTTATCTTTTTAAAATCGTCTAATGTACTCATAAAAGTTTCTCCGGGTTTTACTTTATTATAACAAAACAAGGTTTTTTTAAAAGGAAGTCTTTACAAAAGGGTGGAAATAAGGGTTTTTCTTCCATTTTTCGTATAGAGAAGAAAACCCATTAGGATCTAAGGTTGTAAGATATCCAGCAACTTGAAGGGTAACTTCCGTCCCTTCTTCTAAATTTTGTAAAATTTTTTTAAGAAGGTCTTCAGGAAGGGAGAGACGTTGGCCTCCTTCGTATCTTGGTACAAGAAAAGACTCTTTTATGCCCTCTATTGAAACAGAAACAAGTGCTAGCCTGGGATTGCCTTCTGCTTCAGGAATAACCCTTCCTTGAACAAAAAGATACCCTTTATAGGATTGTTTTCTATGGATGACTTCCATTTGCAAGGTGTTATGAGTATTAGAAATTCC
Organism: Chlamydiota bacterium; assembly: GCA_947505635.1. Lineage (GTDB taxonomy): Bacteria > Chlamydiota > Chlamydiia > Chlamydiales > Rhabdochlamydiaceae > CAIJXB01. The sequence continues at coordinate 1,852 of CANNLR010000130.1, read as the reverse complement.
ATAGGACAGGCGGGAGGAGTTGTGCTGGTCAGAGCTCCCTTCAATGTGAGTGTGTTTCCAATTACTTTTAGGAGTGCAAGCTATACTTGTAAGTAGCACTCCTAATAGTAGGAAATAGATTCGCATTACTTCTTTTTTCCGTTGTTGTTAGATACAACAAGAATAGAAACTATGGCAACAACAACAGCGACCCCAGCAATGATGATGTTGGTCCAGAATTGTCTGTTAGCGCTTTTTTGTGTAGCAGGATTTGCCGGTTCTACAGGTGTCCCTACAGGGTTTTCACTGTCTTCTGATTCTTCTTGAGTAGAAGTGTCAGAAGGGGTAGTTGTTTCCTCTGTCTGCTCTACTTGAGTAGAAGGATCTATTGTCTGTTCTGTCGTTTCTTGAGAGCTATCAGCTCTTATAAAAGCAGGGGAATGGCAGGTGGCAAAGGCTAGAATTAAAGTCCAAGTTAGGAATTTTTTACTCATGATAAGATCTCCATATTTTGCTAACAGACTATATGCGGTTGCTCTGTATTTTGTCTATTTTAGTTTTGGCTTTTAGGGAGTTTTTTTTCTAGTTCTTCAAGAATGAGAGATTGCCAGTAGGGGCCTTCTTCTTTAAAGTCTTGATTAATAACGCGTTTGAAGGTTTCCCAGTGTTGAGAACTAGACAGAAGGTTGCTGATTTGGGTAAGCAGTATCTTTTGTTGCTCTTCATTTTTTACATAGTCACATAAGTGAGGTGTTAGATAAAAAGATTTAAAAGAATCGATGAGATCTTTTTGATAGAGCCCAAAGTCCTCTTGTAAGACAGCTCCCGTGAGTATATAGGCTGTACCTTCTTGTAAGAAGATCGATTGCAGGACTCTTATTTTGCCTAGAGAGTTCTCCATGTCTAAGGAGATGAGATGAGCTATGCCAGCTTTTGTTTTAAGTGTTCCAAGTCGTCTAAAGCGGGTTTCTGCATCAGATTCATAGATTTTTTGAATGGTTTTGATGTATTTATCTATAGAAGAGGAGACTTTTTCTTCTATTAAATTAATAGATGGGCAAAATTCTTTTTTTGTTTTTATGGAAAAGCTTGTTTTTACGCGGGAAGTAGAAGCTGTAGTTGGATTTTTATGCCATTCTTTAGGAGGGGTAAAAAGAGCTGTTAAAGCAGTTGATTCTTCTCCTTGTAGAGAATGGATAAAAAAAAGGAGAAGAAGGATATGTTTAATCAAGTCAGTGAGAGCTGCTGCTAGAATCGTGAGAGCTAGAGCTCTGGTGAATAGCAGAAGCTAGAATAGCAATTCCTCCTGCAAGCCCAACCCCCCATCCTACCATAGAAAGGGTGACGGCGCTATAGGTAGCGTCGGTAGCTCCTGTGCCTTCCCATAAGGCCTCTTGATCTTTTTTTACGTTTTGTAGATCATCTGAATAAGCCATTGATCCGCTAAAGACAGCTGTCAAAAAACAAAGGAACATCGTTTTTTTCATAAAAAAATCTACCTATCTTTTAAATAAAGTTATAATTTTTCTTTATGTCACAGAGAAGAGTTTTTGAGCAATTTTCTTTTTCTTTTTTTTAAAAAATAAATGTTTTAAGGTGTCTTAGGGACCGGATAAACTGTTTTTATGTGGGTTTACTAAAAATAGGATTGAAAAATATCAGAAAAACAAGAATTATCTTAAGGAAAGTTAGCTAGAAAGGGGTGTTGTTTGAAAGAAATAGACACAGGAAGAGAAAAGGTGAAGAAAATTTGTGATGTTTTGCGGCGAGAAACACTTGAGCCTGCAAAGCAAGAAGCAGATGAAATTATTCATCAAGCAAAGATTCAGGCCGCTGAGATAGTAAAATCTGCTAAAGAAGAGGCAGAAAAGAG
>CANNLR010000129.1 GCA_947505635.1 Chlamydiota bacterium | reverse complement strand
CCACGATAGATGTCAACCTCATCGGTTAAAAATACAACGAAATATTTATAATAAAAAACATATATTTATAATTTTATAATAGCAGTTTATCTTAATAATTAACGATCTTCGACTCCTTCTTAGGCGAAAAATCAGTTTATTTACAAAAACTTAACAAAAGGCTTCCTATTGCCTGTTGTCAAATAAAGGGAAATGGGTATAATATACATCATTATCTCACTTAGTGGGTAAGAAATGGAGAACTTCGAATTCATGGAATTTGAGCGTCTTAATCCTTCTATAAGGCTTTTATATGTCTTCATGTAAAGAGTTTGGAAAGTTACGGGCATTTTTATGGCCAGTAAGTAGAGATGAATTAAAATCTTTCATTCCTATGTTGGTCATCTTTTTTTTAATCGGTTTCAACTATAATCTCCTCCGAACCGCTAAAGATGCTCTTGTTGTCACAGCCCCCGCTTCGGGAGCTGAAGCCATTCCTTTCATTAAAGTATGGGCCATTTTACCAATGGCCCTTTTGTTTACCTTCATCTTAACAAGAGTTTCCAACAAAGTTAGTAGAGAAAAAGTCTTCTACTACATGATGAGTATTTTCATCGTATTTTTTGTTGTATTTACGTTATTTCTTTACCCTAACCGCGATTTTTTACATCCCAATCAACTTGCAGATCGAATCCAAGCTTATCTTCCTCTAGGCTGTCATGGCCTAATTGCTGTTTTCAGAAACTGGACTCTTACAGCTTTTTATGTCATGTCAGAAATGTGGAGCACCATTATCATGAGCATCCTCGCTTGGGGATTTGCTAATGAAGTTACCTCCGTCAGCGGAGCAAAGCGATTTTATGGACTTTTAGGCATAGCCATTAACTTGTCAAGCATTGCAGCTGGACTTGTGGCTGCCAACTTATCTAAACACATCTATAACCCTCTAATCCCTTTTGGCGCTAATGGATGGGATCAGTCAGTTTTTTTCATCAATAGCATTATTATCTTATCAGCTCTTTTAACAGTTGCTTGCTTTAAATATATTCACAAAACAGGTCATGGGTACAATTCTCCTACTTACAAACAACACCATGAAGAAGCTCCGATTAAAATGGGAATGAGAAAAAATTTCGCCTATCTTGCTAAGTCAAAATATCTGGTTTGCATCGCTATCATTGTCATAACTTACAACATCTCTATTAATTTGATTGAAGTTGTCTGGAAAGATCAAATTAAGCAGCTATATCCAAACCCTAGCGACTTTTATGCCTATATGGGAAGTGTCATGTACTGGATGGGAATTCTAGCTGCCATCGTCAGTTTGTTTGTCTCTACAGTCATTAAGAAACTCTCTTGGACAAAAAGTGCTCTCATCTCCCCCTTAATTCTTCTTTCAACAGGGATTGCCTTCTTCTCCTTCTTATTATTTAAAGATACAAGCTTTGCCTCCATTGCCATTTTATTTGGATTCACTCCCCTATCTCTTGGAGTCTTTTTTGGTTCTTTGCAAAACTGTTTTGCTCGAGCCTCTAAATACACTTTATTTGACGCCACAAAAGAGCTCGCTTTCATTCCTCTTTCCAAAGAAAGCAAAATGAAAGGAAAAGCTGCTATTGATGGAGTAGGTTCTAGATTAGGCAAATCAGGAGGGTCCATTATCCATCAAGGCCTTCTCCTCACCTTCACATCAATGGCCCGGAGCACTCCCTACGTAGCTATTGTCCTGTCAGGAGTCATTGCCGCTTGGATAATTGCAGTTAAATCTCTAGGAAAACAATTTCATCAACTCACAAGTACAGATCAAACACCTCTTCCGAGTGAAAAACCCTTGCAAGATTTAGCCCCTTTGGAAACAATGTGATCTTATGGATTTTTTAGTACACTTTATCTCAGATCACGCCTCCCATGCCCATTGGTTTATTTTCCTAGGGCTTCTCTTGGCCGGGTGCAACATCCCAATCAGCATAGATTTACTCGTTATCACAGCAGCGCTTATCGCAGCTCAATTCGCTCCTGAAAACCTATGGCTCCTATATGGGGCTCTTTTAGCTGGATGCTCTTTTTCTGCTTGGATTTCTTATTTCTTAGGGAAAACACTTGGAAGTAAGTTGAAAAACTGGAAAATTTTTCAACCCATTCTTTCCGAGAAAAAACTGGCTTCTATGCAAAAATTTTATCAAAAATATGGCATATGGGCCTTTATTGTAGGAAGATTTATCCCTTTCGGCATCAGAAATGCCTTATTCATGACAAGCGGCATGAGCAAAATCCCCTTTCTACGCTTTGTCATCTTAGACTTTATAGCTTGTTTTATCTGGATCTCTCTTTCCTTCACTCTATTCTTCCATTTAGGACAAAACTTTGACACCCTCTGGGCCCATGTTAAACTGATCAATAGCTATATTTTTATTGCATTCTCTATAGCTGTAATTGCCATTTTTTGGTATAAACGAGTAAATCATATCAAGTCGCAAAAAAGCAAAACCCTCTAATGAAACGAATGTTTACTCTCTCTAACACCCTTACGATTCTTCGAGCTCCTTTAGCTTTCCTTTTTCTTATAGAGAGCACTCCTATAAGGCTCCTAGCCCTGCTACTGGCAATGTTTACAGATTGCATTGATGGTTATATCGCTAGACGCAATCAAACGGTCTCCCAATTTGGAGCTATCTTAGATCCTATAATGGATAAATTCTTCGTCTTTTTCACTCTATCCGTTTTATTTACTGAAGGGAAAATAGAACTTTGGCAAGCTTGCTCTATGATTGCAAGAGACTTCTTTTTGTGTCTTTTTGCTGTTTACTTAAGCCTTTTTCAGCTTTGGGATAATTACAAGTATAAATCCATTCAATGGGGTAAAATTAGCACTTCTCTACAATTTATCATCTTAATTGGGCTTACAGCAGGATACAGCTTCCCTAGTTTCGTATTTATTCTATTTATTCTGACCGGATCCTTAGCGTTTATACAATTATTAAGACTTAGAACTTCACAAGAAAATTAAAAGTCTCAACACTCAAATTTTAATTACTTTTTTATCTTCTTTAACAAGTTGATCCCAATACTTTTGCATTTCATAAGATAAAAATCTTTTTAATTGACTGTCTCCTTTCGAGGGTTTTTCTGTATCAATGCAAGCAAATACTTTCTCTTCTGTATAAGGAACGTTCTCAGACAATTTAGAAGAACCACAACCATGGCTAATAATACAATATAGTTCTTCTAAATGTTTACGCTGGATACAATTTTTCCATATATGCCTGGCTTTTTTTTCAGAAACAATATTCATCTTCGTCACTATCAAAACAGGATCTTGATCTTTTGTAGGAGTCGTATAAATCCACTTATCAGGAACAGTAAAATATCGCAAGTTTTCTTCTTTAATCAAATCACGAAGCCGTTCAGCTGCATTACAACGCCCTATCAAGTTTTCCCAGCAAGAGCCCCTTGATCTAGAAGAAGAATGTAAATGAACCTTAACAAGATGTCCTGGCAAAGCTGGATGTTTTGCTATCGCAAACATAGGCTCGCGTAGCTGTATAATTGTAAAACCAGCCGTTACTAGCCCTTCTTTTGTATCAAGAGTCGTAGAAGAAGTAAAAATACGATCTAGTGCCTCATAAAAAGGATGATCCACCTGCAAAGAATGCCGATACAGGTCTTCTGTTAAATCAGCTTTGCCCACAGTTGCAAAACAAATTAAAAAAATAGACATTTTCCAAAAAATAATTTTCATTTTTCAATCTCGCTTTTTTTGATTTTATAATTGATAAAAAATCATAAATATAAATCTAGTCATAATTGGAAAATTGAGCAAGAATTTAACGAGCTAAAGAAAAATTAACTCAACTATCTTTTGGAACTTCCGAAAGAACAATAGGATGAGCCAGCTTGGCTCCTTTTCTTAAGATCACAGAAGAAATCTGTTTCAATACTTCTTCTTTGATAACAACATAATCCGATAAAGATATTGCTGTTGTGTAGATATCTATGCTGAAATCAACAGAATATTTTCCTGTAGCGCTCATAAAAACTAACACAGGAACGCTATGGTCAATAGCAGAATAGCAAGTTAGAAATTCTCTCACTTCGGTAGTGATTGAAAAGAGCTTATCAAAATCAGCATGTCTTAAATAAAAAGTTTCTAATATCCTTCTTCCTGTTCTTTGAGATAGGTTAATAATAAGAAGCTGAGAAAAAAGAGTGTTGGGCACATATACAGCACATCTATCTTTATTCCTAACAAGAGTTACATTCCACCCCATCTCTTCAATAACACCTTCTAAATTTCTCTCAGGAATTAAAATCATGTCTCCAACTGTAAAAGAACGGGTAGCAGCTAGCATCATCCCACAAAAAAAGCTGCTCATCACATCTTTAGCTGCAAAACCCAAAACAGCAGCTCCAATACCTCCAAAAGCTAATAAAGGAACTATGTCTACCTGAAAAATACTTAAAATAATTAAGCTCGTTACAAGGACTAAAGTAATGGAAAGCATCTTGCTCAAAGCTTGCCCTTTTGCAATAGAAATGCTTTGGATAAAGCTCTGCTTAAATTTATAAGCCATCCAAGTAAAGCTTAAGACAATCAGACAGTCTCGAATTGGCTTAATACTTTGCACAGCCTGCTTCATCCCAAAACACATAGAAATTCTACTTAGGGCATAATAAATAGCGATTGAGATAAATACTATTTTTAGAGCAGGGAAAAAAATCTTCTTCCATTTTTCTTTTTCTATGGCAATTTTTCTACGAAATCCTTTCTCTGCTACTTTAATAGCTTTTTTAGATAAAAAGTATAGAGCTATTAAAAAAATAATTCCGACAAGAAATTCTACTAACCAAGAATACTGAACTAAACAATCCATGCCTTCTCCTATTTAATCTAAAAATAACGCCAAATGGCTCCATAGTCAAGGAGAAAACGCAGTTATATGTAGAGAAAAATACGCTGCTAATTTAAGATCTAATTTCATGAAGCTCTT
>CANNLR010000128.1 GCA_947505635.1 Chlamydiota bacterium | reverse complement strand
TGTCTTGATGTAAGAAAGAGTCAGAAAGGCGGGTATAGTCCTTGCCAACTAGGAGGATTAAAACTCCAGTAGCTAAAGGATCTAAAGTGCCAGCGTGACCAACTTTTTCTACACCGCTAGCTCTTCTAACAGCAGAAACTAGGCTAAAAGAAGTTTTCCCCTTAGGCTTATTAACAAGGAGAATGCCGGAGGGTTTATTATTCAGAATCATCAGACTCAGGGCGGTTAATTTTTTCTTTACGAATTTGTCCTAATAAGGTATCGATTTTCGTAAATTTATCTACGGAATCATCAAGCTTAAAGGTGAGGGCAGGGAAAAAGCGCATGACAACTTTTTTAGAAGAGTTGACAGCGATAAATCCAGCACCTGATTGAAGCGCCTCTAAAGTTTTCTTCTTAGTTTCTGCATCTCCAATTACACTAACAAGAACCTTGGCATTATGTAGATCTTTAGTGATATCTACACCGGTAACTGTAATAAGAGACCCAAGTCTTGGGTCTCTTACTTCTTTTGTGATAATTTCAGAAATTACTTCTTTAAGAAGGGAATTTAGCTTTTCTGTTCTTTTTGTCTTAGCCATATTTCCTAGGTAAGTTCTTGTTGTAGGTATGTAATCTCAAAGGCTTGAATGCGATCATCTTCTTTATAATCTGTGAATCCTTGTAGAAGAATTCCACATTCATGACCTTTTGAAAGTTCTCGTACATCTTCTTTTATTCGTTTTAAAGAAGCTATAGGTCCTTTCCAAATGACTTCGTTATTTCTAATAAGCTTTGCATGACAATTTCTTCGAATTAATCCCTCTGTGATTTGACAACCTGCAATATTTCCAAGTTGAGAGGATTTAAATACTGTTTTTACAACGGCCGTGCCTAATTCATTTTCTTGAGGAATTTTATCTAATAAATTCAACATAACAGCTTTCATGTCATCAACAGCATGGTAAATGATATCATGTAAACGAACATCTACTTTATTTTGCTTAATTAAACTTTCTGCATGGCTTTCAATGCCTGTATGAAATCCAATGATGATAGCCTTAGAAGTAGCTGCAAATTGAATATCAGATTCAGAAACTTCACCAACCCCTTCTGAAATAAAGACAATATCTACTTTTTGAGAAGGAAGTTTACGTAAAGAAGATTTGAGAGCTTCTAAAGACCCTTGCACGTCCGCTTTAACAATCAGTTTTAACGTTTTCTTTGAACTAGAATCTGCTCTATTTTGTAATAGATTTTCTAAAGAGGCTTTTTTAACCTGTAAAAGGAGGTGGCTTCTTTGGCCTTCTCTTTTCTCAGATATTTCTTTAGCTTCTTTTTCGTTTCTAACTACAATAAACTCGCCACCTGCTGCAGGGATACCGGAAAGCCCTGTGATTTTCACAGGAGTAGAAGGCCCAGCCTCAGATAGTTCTTTTCCGTGCTCGTCATGCATTGTTTTTACTCTAGCATAGAGTTCATCGAATACAAGAGAGTCTCCGGAGCGAAGGGTTCCGTTTTGTACTAAAATTGTGGCAACGGGTCCAAGCCCTTTATGCATTTCTGATTCAATAACTGTTCCTCGAGCTCTTTCTGCTGGATTAGCTTTAAGTTCCAAGATTTCAGATTGAAGGGCTAGCATTTCTAAAAGTTCTTTAACCCCTTCTCCTGTTTTAGCAGAACAGTTAACCGTAATAACAGATCCTCCCCAAACTTCAGGTAAAAGATTTTGGTCCGCAAGTTGTCTATAAACTGTCTCTGGATCAAAGTTTGGCTTGTCACATTTGTTAATAGCAATAACCAAACAAACTCCAGCTTCTTGAGCTTGACGAATTGCTTCAAGAGTTTGTGTTTTAACTCCTTCATCTCCTGCGACAACCAAAACAACAATGTCGGTTACTTCAGCGCCACGTTCTCTCATAGAAGAAAAAGCTTCATGTCCTGGTGTATCGAGTATAGTAATGACTCCAACTGGAGTTTGGCATTTAAAGGCCCCTATATGTTGAGTAATGGCTCCTGCTTCAGAATTGGCAATAGCAGATGAACGAATATTATCAATTAAACTGGTTTTGCCGTGATCCACATGTCCCATAAAAGTAACAACAGGAGGACGTAATTGTAAAAGGGAAGCGTCTGTGGATGTAATCTCATCTTTAATGCTTTTCCCTGTGATTCGGATACGCTCTTCCTCGGAAGTATCGATCGTGAGGGCACAATCAAATTCGTTTCCAAGTAGTTGCACGGTTGTTTCATCATCGAGATAGTCATTTAATGTGAGTACAATACCTTGCATGAATAATTTAGCAACAAGTTGAGAAGCTTTCAGCTTCATTTCGACAGCCAGATCTTTTACTGTAATAGGTAGTCTTACTTTTAATTCTTTCGGGCGAATTATTTCATCTTGAAGTTGTTGCTTACTTTTAGCAGGTCTTCTTTTTCTCCATCTAGCATCATCACCTTCTCTTAGTCCTTGACGATCCCTAACATCAAAAGAGCGATTATCGCTTCCCTTTTTTACAAGCTTAGAATCTTTGTCTGGAGCGTGATGAGTCGTAGGCTTTTTATATTGTTGTTGCTGTTGAGGAAGCTCTTTTGCAGGCTCTTTAATAGGAGGTAGGGCTTGTCTGCTCGGTCTAAATTCGCCTGGAGCTCCTGGTCTGAAAGGAGGTCTTGGAGAAGAAAAACCTTCTCTTCTTGGAGGAAAAGGGGCTCCTTCTCTTCTTGGAGGGAAAGGGGCGCCTTCTCTTTTAACGGGGTAAACAAATCCCTCTTTTCTAGCTGGGTAAGGAGCGTCTCCCTCTCTTTTAACCGGAAATGGAGAGCCTTCTCTTCTAACTGGATAGGTAGTTCCTTCCCTTCTTACTGGAGGCAAAGCTCCTTCTCTTTTAACGGGGTAAACAAAGCCCTCTTTTTTAACATGTGGAACATGAGGAGTTGGTTCTTGTTTAACAGGAGAAGGTGTATCATATCCGGAAGGTGAAAATGGTCTTTTGATAAACTCTTGTTGAGGACGCGGTGTATCATTACGATAAGATGTTGTAATAATTTTTTTAGGCAGAGGGGGTGAGATTTCTTCTGCCACAACTTCTTGTTTTTCAATTTCATGAGAGAATGAAGAAGGTTGTTTATCAAGTTCTTTATTTTGTGTTTCAATAGTAGGTGTAATAGGCTCTTCGCGTACTTTTTGCTCTAAAACAGGTTCTAAAGATAGTTCTTCAGACTCTTTCGCTGGTTTTTTAGCAATAATTTTCTTAGGTGCACTTAACTTAAGAGCTTCTGCGAGTTGCGCATTTTTAATATTGAGTTTCAGGTTTTTGGCCAAAAGTTACATCCTTGTTTTTCGAATTTGCTCTAAAATTTTATCTGCCATATCTAGACTGATCTCAGGAATTACTGCGAGTTCTTTGGGAGTTGCGCTCAGTATTTTTCTTAAGGTGTCATAACCGCCGCTGATAAGGCTTTGTATGATAAGGGGGCTCATCCCCTCTATAGCAAGCTCTTCATCTAATTCTGGATTATCAAGAGTAGCTATTTTTTCTCGCTCCAGAGTAGAGGCAGCTTGATAATCGCTAGCTTTTTGAACTTGAATTTCTAATCCAATTAATTCTCCATTAAGACGAGCATTCATTCCTCGTTTACCAAGAACTGTTGGATAAAATTCGTCTTCAACAACAAGAAACACGGTTCTGCCATCTTCTGATAAATTTAATCTTTTAGGCTCTATAGGAGATAGTGCATTTTTTAACAATTTGATAGGATCATCTGTATAAGGAATAATATCGATTTTCTCGTTATTTAATTCTCTTATAATGTTTTTTACTCGAGTTCCTCGAACTCCTACGCAAGCTCCTACGGGATCTACTTTCATGTCGCAAGATTTTACAGCAAGTTTGGTTCGGTATCCAGCATCACGTACGATTCTTTCAATTGTAATGGTGCCATCTTTAAGCTCAGGAACTTCTAGTAAGAATAATTGTTCGACAAAGGCAGGGTGGCTTCTTGAGAGGACAACTTCAGCTCCGCCATTATCGGTATCTTTTACCTCGTATAATAAAGCTTGAACGCGATCTCCTACTTGGTATTGCTCTGTTTTTGGATAGAAGCGATCGGGTAGAATTCCTTCTACCTTTCCAAGGTCAACGATTAAAGTGGAACCTCGAATTGTTCTTTTTACCGTTCCAGAAATAATTTCATTAATTCTATGACGATATTCTTCATAAATTACATCTCGCTCGGCTACTCGTAATTTTTGAGATATAACTTGCTTAGCTGTCTGAGCTGCAATTCGACCAAAATCACCTGGGGTAACATTAATATCGACCCAGTCTCCAATTGCGCAGTCAGGATAAAGTTCTTGAGCTTGGATTAAACTGATTTCTTCATCAGCCATAGTAACTTTGTCGACAACTTCTTTTTGAACGATGACGTCAATAACGCCTGTTTTAGGGTTGATCTTAATAGATAGATTTACAAGTCCTGTGATGCTTTTTCTTGCAGCAGCTCGTAAAGCTTCTTCAATTGCACCGGTGATGATATCTCTTTTGATCCCCTTTTCCCGTTCTAGGTATTCGAAGATAGCGACTAAATCTTTATTCATCCAATTTAACAGCGCGAAGACCCGATGAGTAATATCGACCGGGAGGATACGCCGCTCCTCAATTAATTAGTTTAAAACTTCGAGGGACACTCTATCCCCCGATATATTGCATACAAGATTATGAAAATAATAGGAGAAGAATTACACTTCGCCGTTTTCTTCAGTCACTGTGTCTTCTGCACTTTTCTTTTTCTTCTTTGTAGTTCCGACAACAATGTCATCTCGATTGCATTTGTTTTTATCAATCAAATGCTCTTTAATGGAGAGAGCGATTTTTTTGTGTTCTGGATCTAGCTTGATTACTTTAGCTGTGATCTCATCCCCTTTATTCACAACTTCTTCGACCTTACCAAACGGTTGGTCAGAAAGTTCTGTGACATGAACAAGAGCTTCGATACCATTAGCCAATTC
>CANNLR010000127.1 GCA_947505635.1 Chlamydiota bacterium | reverse complement strand
CCAAAAATAAGATATTTTTGTACTTTAGTGATCATTCAGCGCCCGCTCCAAAATTTTCTTTTTTGATACTTTAGCCTGAGATACAGCAGCTAGCTGCTGATCGCCCAAAAATATTTTTATTCTTTTTATATTTTCTTTTGCCCTTGGAATAGCAATCTTCTCAAATAAGTTCACTCTAATGGACACATCCCTCAATTCTTTTTCCAGGGCCGCTTTTTTCTTTTCTCCAATACCAACTTTTTCTTGAGCAGTGAGCATAACATGCATCTCTTCCATAGCAGACTCATACCAAACTGGGGTATCAAAAAGAGAATAAGTTGGCTCAGAAAATACAATTTCTTGGAAGACAGGGATCTCTACTCCCGCAATATTTTCCACGGTTTGTTTTACTTCCAAAATTGATACTGATGAAAAAAAACCACCACTGTTTCTTTCTGAAAATAAAGCTGCATTTTTTTGCAACACTTCTTGACTCAGTGCAAATTCCTTACGTAGTTGCAGTATCTCTAAAGCACTCTGGTTTACTTCTACCTGTAGAAGTGCTTTTTTCAACTGCAAGGTAGGTAAATACTTTTGCAGTTGAGCAAGCTTGATCTGCTGAAGCCTTAACTCTGTTTTGGTAAGCTTTAGTTGAGCCATCGATTCAATCCCATCCGACTATTAAGAGTTTGTATGCCAGTATTTATCTATAAGCTTTTGCTTAATTCCTACTTCGTGCTTATCAAAACATTCAGAAAGAGTTTGCCAGCCAAGATCTAAAGCTTCTTCTAGCGTATAGTTCACTTCCAAGTTCATCATTCTTTCTTCAAAAAGAATTCCATACTGAAGCAACTTTTCATCCCACTTGGAAAGCTTAAATCCCATACTTTGTCTTTCTTTTGCTTTTTTAGAATCTGCATACAATCTGATCTGTGCATTCGCCAAATCTCCATGATCTTCTCTTGTTGCAGAGCCGATCACTTGTTGTTTAAGCCGAGACAAAGAACCAAAGGGATCAATACGCCCTCCGTGAAGATAAAACTGCCCTTCCGTGATATATCCAGTATTATCAGGAATCGGATGGGTGACATCCCCACCTGGCATCGTTGTCACGGAAATAATAGTGATAGAACCGCTTCCATCAATAGCTACTGCTTTTTCATAGCGAGAAGCTAAATCCGAATACAAAGACCCCGGATAGCCTCGATTAGAAGGGACCTGATCCATAGAGATAAGAAGTTCTTTAATAGAGTCTGCAAAAGCTGTCATATCAGTTAAAAGCACCAAAACATCTTTACCCTCTATAGCGAATTTTTCAGCGCAGGCAAGAGCCATATCTGGAACAAGAATGCATTCTACTATAGGGTCTACCGCCTTATGGATAAACATCACCGTCTTTTCTAAAGAACCTGACTTTTCCGCATTATCGATAAAAGCTTGATAATCATCAAACCGAAGTCCCATTCCCCCTATGATCACGATATCAGCGTTCGTCTGATTAGCGATTCTCATTAAAAGTGCGTTATAAGGTTCTCCCGCAATCGAGAAAATAGGAATTTTTTGTGATTTTACAAGACAGTTAAATACATCGATCATTGGGATATTCGTTCTCACCAGATCTTTAGGCATACTTCGTTTAACAGGATTAAAAGAAGGAGTTCCAATGTCTATTTTATCTCCTAAGATCTTTGGTCCTATGTCAATAGGCTCTCCAGCTCCATTAAATCTTCGACCTAAAATCGTATCATTACAAATGACCTGCATTTGTGATCCCAAAAATACCACTTTATCATTTGTAGAGATACCTCGAGTATTTTCAAAAGCTTGTAGAGTCACCTTTTCTTCTTCAATACGTAGAACTGAGGCGTATAGACTCGTCCCATCTTTTCTTTCGATTATAGCAAGCTCTCCTAAGCGGATGTTTTTACCCATTACCGTTATAAGATTGCCCCTCATATCTACAATTTTGTCGTATACTTTCCTCATGATTTCACTCTAGCTTTATCAATGTTTTGTTCGATTTCTTTAAACAACTGATTATATTCATCAGAACCAAAAGAAGTGAAATTCATATTTTTCACTTTATTTTGCAAATCAAGAAAGTAATTTCTCGCATCATCTTGCGACGCAAAAGAAAGCTTTGCATCAAAAATAGATTGAATTAAATTAAAAAGAGGAATTTGTCTTTCTAAAGGACTGTAACAGTCCTCTTTATCAAAAGCATTTTGTTGTAAATAAGAAAACTCATACAGTTCTGATTTTAAATAAATAATCATATCCTGAATAGAAGTTCCTTCTTCTCCAACAACCTCCATCCTCTTCCCTATTTCATCCCCTTCTTTCAAAAAGTCTAAAGATTCCTCTACCTTCTGTCCCCAGCCCGGCACTTTCTTTCCAAGATCTGCTTCCACTTCAGGTAAATACTTTGTCCAAGAAATCAAAGGATCTACAGCAGGATACCTTCTGGCATCTGATCTTTCTCTAGAAAGACCATGAAAAGCTCCCACAACAGATAAAGTTGCTTGCGTTACAGGCTCTTCAAAATTCCCTCCAGCAGGCGAAACAGCTCCGCCAATTGTTAAAGAACCTTTCTTCCCATTAGCCAATTCAACAACACCAGATCTTTCATAGAAAGCTGCAATACGAGATGCTAGATAAGCTGGAAATGCTTCGTCACCTGGAATTTCTTCTAATCGTCCCGACATTTCCCTCATAGCCTGAGCCCATCTTGAGGTGGAGTCTGCGATTAAAAGAACATCTAACCCCATTTGCCTATAGTATTCTGCAATGGTAGCTCCCATATAAATAGAAGCTTCCCTAGCAGCAACTGGCATGGAGGAAGTATTACAAATAATAACGGTACGCTTGATAAGCGGTTCATTTGTATGAGGGTCAATTAACTGAGGAAATGTTTGTAAAACTTCGACTACTTCACCAGCTCTTTCTCCGCAAGCTACCATAATCACTATGTCTACAGAAGCATATTTAGCAAGGTGATGTTGTAAAACAGTCTTCCCTGCACCAAAAGGACCTGGAGAACAAAAAGTCCCCCCCTTTACAACAGGAAATTGAGTATCTAAAATGCGAAGTCCCGTATCCATCATTTGAGTGGCTTTAACTTTCACTCCTTCAAATAAAGGCATTTTAACAGGCCACTTTTGCAGCATAGTAAAGCTATGCTCTACCCCTTTTTCATCAAGCCCTTTAGCAATCACTGTATCTACGGTGTAAGACCCAGGAGCTATTATCCAAGTGATTTTATATTTTCCATATAAAGAAAAGGGAATCATAATTTGATGCTGAAATCTTTCTTCCATGGTGTAGCCTAGACTATCTCCTCTAGAAAGAACATCTCCTACTTGAGCTATCTGCTTAAAGTCCCATTTTTTCACTCGATCTAACGGAGGAAGGTACACCCCTCTAGACAGAAATAGCCCCGTTATCTCTGCTATCTTTTCAAGAGGATTTTGCAATCCATCCATGATCAAAGAAATGAGCCCTGGACCTAATTCGGCTTCCAAAAGACAAGACTTAAAGACAACGGGAGTTCCTAGACAAATACCTCTTGTGTCTTCAAAGACTTGCACTTTGGCAATATCCCCTACAATCTCTATAACCTCGGCCTTCAATTCAACACCCTCTTCTACCTGAATCATACAAATCTCACCTTGACGTATGTTTCCTGTAAATTGGACCTGCAGTAAATTTCCGAAGGCTCTTAACACTATAGCTGTCGTTTCTTTTGCTTCTAAAATAGACTCTTTCATCTTGCGCTCTTTTTAAATGTACTCAGAATTGTCTGCCCTTTTTCTTTATCTAACTCGTTCCAGTATTCAATAATCATTACTTGAGCTAAATAGGCTAATAAAAAATCGATAGAAAAAGAATTACCCTTTCCCATCTCTCTTATTGTACGAAAGCGGTAGCCAGCTATCGCTTTATTTTGTTCTAAAGGATCTGAACCGCAAAGGTCTAACAGCTCTTTCACCTCTTTATATTCTGCAGGGGGCTCATATTGCTCTGCATCTTTTTGTGATAAGATCTGCATAACAAGCGGGTCTGCAAGATCTTCAAACTGTAACTCTTTTCCAAGATCTCTATGTAGTTTCTTTGCTCGAAAACCTAGCAGAACTAACCTAAGTTCTCGTTCGAAAGAAAAGTATTCTTGGATAAATCCTGTTTGAGTTTCAGCTTCCTCTCTAAAAAACTGTGCCAAAAGAGTTGGAAAGTTTTTTAAACGTTCTTGTCTTGTCTCATATTTCTGAAGATAGTCAAATACATATAACGGGAAAAAAGATTGATATAAAAGAGCTTCGTCCAACCCTTTTTCATCTAAATTCCCCCTAGGATCTACCTCTTCTTCCCTAAAAAGAAGTTTAATATTAGACAAATCCACAAACAAGTATAAGGACTCTACTTTCTTTTTATCTTCTTCTGACAAATTCATTTCCAAGTCAGCCCGCAAAGAAATCGACCCAATATCTTCTGGCAAGACAGGGAATTCTAAGGGAGGCAACGAAGATGTTAAGTAATAGTAGTTACCCATCAACCTATTTTACCCCAAACAAAATTTTGCGAAAATCTTGTCTAACATATGTAGACACCCACTCTTTTAGAGCTTGGTCTGTAATGTCAATGGTGATGTTTTCCTTACCTAATCTTACTGTGATTCCTCCCTGCATGGAACCTACTGTCACTGTGCAAGATTTTAAATTCTCTCCAATATACTGAAGTAATTGAGTGTTAATATCTTTAACAGAAACTGCTGAAGGAATGCAAATGTCTAAATCCGTGTCAGTCCCTTCCTTTTTTAAAGCAACTACAACGGCCTCCACCAAATCTAGAACAACCTTAGTATTTGTCAAAGGACCATCAAACATCTGAGAAAGAGCTGGATTAAACAACTTTTGCTCAATTTCATTTTTTAAAGCCTCTAAAGCTTGCTTACCTGCTTGATTTAGAGAAGTCATAAATACAACTTTTTGTCTCTCTATTTCTTGAACAGCTTCCGCTTTACTCTTTTCT
>CANNLR010000126.1 GCA_947505635.1 Chlamydiota bacterium | reverse complement strand
CCTTCCTACCGTGCTTATGGTTTTTTCTCAGCAGATATCTATAGTAAGGGAAAAAAGCTAGCACACCTTATCACAACACATCTGCAGCCTGGGTCTGAAATAGAAGATAGAAATTACCGACTCTTACAGACAAAAGCTATTTCACATACGCTAAAAGAGATGAAATTCCCCGCACTGCTTTGCGGCGATTTTAATATTGTGAAAAACAGTCAAGAGGCTCAAGAGATCTTTACTCTCTACGAATCAGCCCCCTATCAGGGACTTGACTGGACTTGTTGCGAGCTTCGGGATTATTGGTGGAAAACAAAACAAGACACAACGGCCTTCTTGGCCCTTCCTCATGAAAAAGAGTGGTTAGATTATTTTTTCTATCTAAAGGGCAGCTCTAAAAACCCACCCCACCTTTTTACTGAAATCTTAGTAGCAAATGATCTAAACTTTCCTGAAGATGCCCTTTCAGATCATCAAATTCTTTTCACAACCATTACTCTTGGTGCGAAATAACATAAAATTCACTCACCATCTGAAACCCAACCAGAGGCTCCTTCTATTGCAAGTTTGTGCATCCTAGAAAACATAGCACTTTTATTATAGGGCTTAGAGCAAAAAGCATTCATTTTATTATCTTTACACTCTTTCTTAACACTTTCACTTGTTCCATCACCTGTTACTGCGATAATAGGAAGATTTGGATGTTGTTTACGAATTTCTCTTGTAGCTTCGATTCCTCCCATCACTTTCATCGATAGATCCATAAGGACTAAGTCAATTTTTGCATCTTCCTTTTTAACATTTTGAAGACGTGCAACAACTTCAGTTCCATCTTCAAAGTATTCACATTGAATACCTACATCAGTCAATATTCTTCCAATGAGTTTCCTATTCATTAAGCTGTCATCTACAACCAACACCTTTTTATCCTTAAAAGCTGCAATCTTTGACTCTAAAGACAAGGGCGTTGATTTTTTTTCAACTTGAGGAGTTGTAATATTATGAGCCCTCGATTTATTTGCCTCACCTTCTGGGCAAGTCAAAACATCATCCAATTCCCTTATTACATCTCTAGTCAACGAATCGATTGAACCACGCAAAGTAATCGCTTCTGCAACTGAGATCTTATCTTCTTTTAAAAGATCGGCTAAGCCTGCAATTTGCCCTATAGGAGTTCTAAACTTATGGTTAATTCCTTTTACATAAGCTTCCCTTGTCTTTTTTTGCTCTTCTATAAAATTTATACTCGTTTCTTCTGCACTCTGAATCCTAGAAAGATCTTCTAATTGAATCATGCGAAAAGTTTTTTCAGTCTTTGAATCATGAATAGTAGATAAAATAACTCCGCATTTCACAGGTCTCTCTTTGCAATTAACCACACCCTCATATTGTTTTTCTGCATATAAAGTATCCTTCTCTTTTAGATTTCGACTTTTAAAATTAGTTCTATTCTCTGCAGAAATTCTTTCCAACCAATTAACTCCCAATGCGTCTTCTTTAGAAAATCCCGTCATAGCTAAATAGGCGGGGTTACAATCAAGCATCTCTCCATTTGCGCTGCAAACTCCAATTCCTACGGGGGAATATTTAAAAAAGTAAGAGTCTGTATTGTTTTGAAGAGCAGAAGTAACTCTACTATTCAATTCTTCAGGATCTGAAATAACTTTAGATTGAAATACTCTAGGGCATAAACAACAACACAATTGCCAATAATTCTCTCTTAAAGGGGGTGTCTTTTGAGCGACTTCAGAACTACCCTTAAGGAAAAAAATCGAATCATCCGCATGAGACTCTTCACCCTTTGTCGCTACGGTCCCGCTAGGGCTCTGTGTAATTTGAGGAAATCTATTTATAAACATAAAATTAACATCCATTAAGTTAAAAAACTGAAATTATTTTAATTGATATTATACATCATAAAATCATTAAAAGTAAATAAAAAAAACATCAGATGTCATGGCTTTTTATAAATGTAAGCTTTTCAGCAATAAACACTTACAGTCAAGAAGGCAAAAACTATGATTGGGATGACTTATATGAGTATCAAAGAGTTAAGTAAAGTATAAGTTATAGAAAAATTAGATGAACCAATATAATTAATGCCTGTAAAAGCTACAGAAATGAATTGAAGGATTAGGTCCAAGCGGATAAGACCTTTCACCTTAAAGGGCAACTGCCTCTTTTATGGCATCTATGAGCTGTCCATCCAATCATTGTTTTCAAAACCTACTTTAATAACGATAGACTCCATGATAAGCCTTTTTTAAAAAGCAAAAAAAACAGCTCAAATGGTTATGTAGTTGGCGCTTTAGGGGCAGGTGTAGCTTTTGTTGCAGCGAGCTTAGTCGGCCTTAGTCGATACATAAGTGAAAATCACTGGCCTAGTGATGTTTTAGGGGTGCTACAATAGGAGTCATTCATGGTTTTTTTGCAGGAACTAAATTTTGTGAGTAAACAGCGACCTATCGAGATCAAGAAGGGAATGATCGTTAAAGAAAAATCAAAAGATCTTCTTAGAAACTACTAAATAGCGCAAGAGTCCTCACATACATCATCACTCATTTCTTTACGCATCTTTTCGACGACATCCTTCATCTCTTCCGTTGAGATTGGACCCATCAGACTCAAAACAAGCATCCTTATCATGAATACAATCGAGGAGCTGTCCCCCTCTTCTCTTGGGATATAATGAAAGTGCACATGAGGCTCAGTCTGCCCTACCTCAACGCCATTTTTTTGCAAGATCAAATAAGAACAGGTGTTAAAAACCCTTTGCACAGCCTGGTCTACTTTTTCAGTAACCCGTTTTATCTGGACAATTTCTTGATCTGTTAATTCTTCAAATCGATTTATGCATCTTTTAGGAACAATAAGGCAATGTCCTGGAAAAATAGGTTTATGCGTATAAAGAGCAAGAACAAGATCATCTTCATAAAAAGTTTGCCTTTGCAAGACACTTGGATTACAAAAAACACATGGTTTTACAATCACAACTTCTCCTTTTGATTTTATAAAAAAATAAGATAAGATACTCACAAAACATAAAATAAAAATGATTGATATTTTCTTACTCATTTCCCCCTCGACTAAAAACAAACTATACTACACAGGGCACAGATTTAAATAAACAATAAAAGCTTCTATTAAAAAGCCCACTCATTATAACAATCTTTTATTCAACTTAAGTCTTACCTTGGTATATTTTATAACCAAATAGCAATGAGCATCCTCACTTACATTGAATTCCAATTTTTTCAAAATTTCTCTTCATGAGATCTATTCTCTTTTCATCATCTACTTTCATCATGGAGACTAACTGTTTTTGCTCATATCTTGTTATCTGAACTCCTTCCCTAAAACCTTCAGAACTAACTATTGTCGAGTCAATTTCCGGATGAGAACTAGTTAAAAGAATAGGGGCTCCACTCATTCGTCTATGGTAGATGCTTTCTGAAATTTCTCTTGAGGAAATGTATGTTGAGGTCTTGTATATATCCTCTTTAACATCACCCAATGTAACATTAAAAGGCTTTGCATAAATTGATAACACCTCAGTCCTTGGAACTCTTTCAGCGTGTAGAAAAGCTGGACCTAATATGTGCACTGAATTTATAGGTTCATCTCGATAGGTTGATTTAATGGAAAGTATATTAAAATCACTTAACGACATTTGTTCTTGTGATGATCTGGAAATTAAAGGAGCAATAACTTTACCTGGAAACAAACCTAAGAAAGATTGTCCTACTTCATGGAATTTCGTATTGTTTCTTATGCTTGGGGTAGGAATTTCATTATAAAGAGCCTCTGAGGCTAGGATTGCACCCGCACAAGCTCCGTAACAAGCAATCTTATGCTCATCTATTTTTCTTATAAATCCCTCTTCATTTCCAGCCAAACCACTGCCAAAATAAATTTGATTAGCATTTCCTCCAGGAATAATAATAGCCCTTATTTCTCTCTCATTTCCTAAAGCAGCAACTCCATCAAACCGACAAACTGTATGCATGCGATCATCTGAAAGATCTCTTAGTTGATTTTCAAGAGCCTGCGTACAAAAAGGATTGGCCCCTAGCCCTGAATATAACATTATTTTAGAAGAAATAAAAACCACCTTTAATGATAAATTAATTAAATTTATACATTAATCTCAGCATTGAAAACAAGAAAAACATTGTTATATATTTAAAATAAATAGATAGTAAGGAGTTAACACAAAAAACAATTAATGAGCCCTAAATTATGACCCTTCTTGCTGTTTTAGCTTATGTCCTAACAGGTGCTATTGCTGGAGTTGTAGGAGGACTCCTAGGTATTGGAGGGGGTGTTATTATCGTTCCTTCTCTACTTTTTCTACTTTCTTTTTCTGACCTTCCTAAAGACCATTTGATGCATATTGCTATAGGAACCTCTCTTGCTTGCTCTTGCATAAACGCTCTTGCTGCCACCCACTTTCATAATAAACATAAAAAAGTAGACTGGATAGCTATCTATAAGATCATTCCAGGTGTTGCTATAGGATCTATTTTAGGTTCTTTTATAGCTGTACATATCTCTAGCTCTTTATTGCAGCTGATCTTTGGTGTTTTTTTACTTGGTCTTTCTTTCTATTTCATGAAATTTAAAAGACCTTTAAAAGAAGCTGCTGTTATCCATCCCAAAATAATCGTTTTTAGCCTATGGGGAAGTTTAATTTCTTGCCTTTCTAACCTTCTAGGCATTGGAGGGGGAATCTTTATGGTTCCTCTTCTCACGTTATACCACTTTAGCTTAAAGAAAGTTATCGGAACATCCTCTTGCCTTTCTTTTTTCATCAGCTTTTTTGGGACACTCTTTTTCTTATATAAAGCATATTTTTCTACTTCAGAAGGCTCTGAATATATTTACCTACCAGCTTTTTTGATCATAGGAATCAGTGGGACCTGCACAGCCTTCTATGGCGTTAAACTAGCGCAGATCCTTCCATCACCTATTACACGAAGGATCTTTGCTCTCTTCATGGGAATCGTTGGAATCTTTATGATCCTTTAAGAAATATAGGGAAGAAACTCTGGATCAGCCTCTCTTATAAACACTAAAGGTTTTTGAAAAATAGGATGCTGAATCCCAAGCT
>CANNLR010000125.1 GCA_947505635.1 Chlamydiota bacterium | reverse complement strand
TACCTCCCACAAATGAAGATCTTACTAAAACTCTTCAAAAAAAAGACCATCTAAAACTGGCACATGAAATTGCCTATCGCTCCGTTCAGATACAAGAGTGTGATTTCAACTATGATCTTTCTACCCTAAATGTCGCAATCATTGCTCCAAAAATCATAGAAAATAAGATCCGAGGAACGGATCTTATGAGACTTGGACAATCCGTAACACTCCATACTTTTAAAAACCTCGAGCCTACTGCAGATGAATATCAAAAGATCTTAGAAAATCTAGAGAACTCCCATTACGTTATTTTCTGCTCCTATAATTCTTGGAAAATCCCTAAGCAGATGGAACTTTTAAAAGCTGTTTCAAAATTAAGGCCTACGGCATGCATTGCTGTAAGAGATCCCTATGATCTTGATATACCTAATCATTCGAAAGTAAAAATTGCTACTTACAGCCCAACATCGTGTTCTTTACAAGTAGTAGCTGATTGGTTAAGTAAAAAGACAAAGCCTCTTGATATCACCCTTGAGCAAGCGCAAGATATTGGTAAAAAAATTTGGCATAACGAGTGCAATACTCGTGTAGATCAATTGACTTTTTGGAGTGAAAATGAACCCTTTCCATCAATTGGAATTGGTCATTTTATTTGGCCACCAAAAGAATATGATGGCATTTTTTCTAGAGGTCGATTTAATTCTGTGATAAAATTCATGCATGAACATCATGTGAACATTCCAGTTTGGATTTTAAATGCAGAGTTTTCCTCTTGGTCTACAAGAGAGAAGTTTTATAATGAATTTGGCTCACAAAAAATGGAAGAGCTACGATCATTTTTAGTGGAAACAGTTCCTTATCAAGCTAGATATATGGCTGAAAGATTAAATGAAGCCTTTTGTGAAATTGTACTCTCAACTCCCCTCGACAAAAGAAAAAGTGTAATCAATCATTTTTTTGAAGTAGGAAGACAGTTTAATGGTCCTTATATTCTTATTGATTACCTCAATTTTAAGCACGAAGGGACAAATCCAAAAGAGCGTTACGCTGGAAAAGGATGGGGGTTACAACAAGTTTTAGAATCAATGGCTGATGGGGATATTAATCAAAAATCATCCCCAGAAAAAAGATTCGCACTAAATGCAAAAACATTGCTAAAACAAAGAATTTCTAATTCACCAAATCCTCAAATAGAGCAGAAATGGCTACCTGGGTGGAGTAATCGACTCAACACCTATTACAACTTAGAAAATGACCGCTAAATTGAGTGATCAGCTCCTCTACTCACTCAGTATTGCTTAACAATAGACCTCGAAAAGTGTTATACTTTGAAACGCCACTAGAGGTTTTTAATCGACTAACTACCGAATCCTCATTTATTGCACTTCAAGCTTGAAACGGCCCTAATAAAGAATCGAAGAAGTCTTCGCTAAAATAGTGATTTTCGGCCTATCTTTGTTAAAAAAGATTTAATTTAAATTATAGATTTGACATGATGAGTCATGGGGCAAGTGTCTTTGGCTTTCAGTCACAAGAAGATCTCCTCCAGTTAAAAAACATGAATTTTAAGGTGATGGTATGAGTAAAGTATTGGTCACGGGAGCTACCGGCTTCATCGGGAAAAGGTTGATTTTTCAACTTTTGAAAGAAGGGCATGAAGTATATGGATTGTGCCGGATACGAGGAATGAAAATTTCAAATATTGACCACCCTAATTTACATGTTTTATTTGGGGATTTAAAAGATCCTGATAATTTAGATCCTTTTCCTAAAGATATCGATGCCGCTTACTACCTTATCCATTCCATGGCGGAAAATGTAAAAGATCTGCTGTTAACAGAAGAGAGTGCTGCAAATAATTTTACAGATGTAATAGCAAAAACAAATTGTAAGCAGATTATCTATTTAGGAGGGATCATTGATGACACCTCAAATCTGTCTCCTCATCTAGCTTCCCGTTATAATGTGGAAAAAGTATTAAAAAAAGGTCCATGCCCTGTAACAATTTTGCGCTCCAGCATCATCATAGGCGCGGGCAGTGCTTCTTTTGAAATCATTCGAGATACAGTAGAAAAACTCCCCTTTATGATTACCCCTAGATGGGTTAAGACCCTTTGTCAACCGATTGCTATTTCAGATGTCTTATATTATTTATCTCGCGCTCTTTTACATAAAGATATGGAAGGGATCACTGTTGATATAGCAGGGCCTGAGGTTCTTAGTTTTAAGGAAGTATTGTTAGGGTATGCAAAATTTAGAAACCTAAAAAGACTTGTTATTGATGTCCCTTGTTTAACCCCAAAACTTTCAAGTTACTGGCTTGCTCTATTTTCTTCTGTTCGTTTTTCTCTTTGTTATTACTTAGTTGAAAGCATGAGACATAACAGCATTTGCGAGAATGATTTAATTCAAAAATTAATCCCTCATAAATGTATGACTTTGCAACAGGCTATAGAAAGAGCTTTTATTAAAATCTCTCAAAACGAAGTCACATCTACTTGGATGGATTCTTGGGTCACTACCGGCGTTAGCCCTGATATTAACAAATTCGTGCAGGTACCAGAAGAGGGGTGTCTTCGCGACATAAAAGAAATTAAATTAGGTCTTCCTAAAGAAGAAGTCCTTTTACGTATCTGGAGTATCGGCGGAGAAAATGGTTGGCACGGACTAAATTGGGCCTGGAAAATACGTGGCTTAATAGATAAGTGTTTAGGAGGAGCTGGC
Source organism: Chlamydiota bacterium (assembly GCA_947505635.1). Lineage (GTDB taxonomy): Bacteria > Chlamydiota > Chlamydiia > Chlamydiales > Rhabdochlamydiaceae > CAIJXB01. The sequence continues at coordinate 2,420 of CANNLR010000125.1, read as the reverse complement.
ATTAATATTGGCAGACGTCACCCAACTGAAATTGAAGTAGGCGATTCCATCGATTTTTGGAGAGTTGTCAAAGCTGACAAGGAAAATGCCAATTTGATTTTATATGCTGAAATGCTCATTCCTGGAGAAGCTTGGCTTGAGTTTAAAATCGAAAACAATACCCTACATCAGACAGCTACCTTTAGACCCAAAGGATTACTTGGCAGATGTTATTGGTATGCTATGCTTCCTTTTCATTTGTTTATTTTCAAAAAAATGGCAGTTAGCCTAGCTAGAAAACTACACATAAACTAAAAGGTTTGGATAACCTAAATAGTGATTTCTATCGTAACAAGAGCTCCTGGAGATCTTCTTAGTGTTTTCCATCCTATTTTCCAATCATGAGCTGCATACCCTTCTGTTTTTTTTTGAAAGGAGCGATTCCCTTTTGAGATATGCCCTATCCAAGTTCCTTTTTCAGAAGCAAAGCGAACTCCTATCTTTTTTAAAGAAGAGTTGATGGCAAGAGCATCTCCTTCATGGAAGGCAGTTGCTTGAAGATCATTCACTGTCAAACGAACATCATTATGAGCGCTAACATAGAGAGCGCACTCAACATTTTCTTCTTCTGCTAAAAAAGCTTCTTCAGGCGTATATTCTAACTGAAATGTATGATTTCCATTTTGAACAATCTTCCAAGATCCTTTTTTAGCCTCTACTGTTAAACTGTGGGTCTGAGACTTATCTCCCCAATAGAAAGTTAAACACTGTCTTTTATCCTCTTCTATAAGAGCTATAAAAGAACTTTCTTTTATCCGTACATCCTTTTTTGTAAAAGGATGTACAATACTTGCTCTTAGGTGACTTGGGTGTAACATTAAAGATCTTGCTGAAAAATCTTGATAGTATTCTCCCATAAACAAATCTAATAAGGTCACAGCAGGTTCAAGCCCCTCTTGTAAACGATCTTTTGTTTTCCCTGTAAAGACAAAATGCTTTTCATCCCAGTAAGGCAACATCTCTTCTATAGGATAATCTATCATCTGGGCACAAATACACCACTCAGACCAAGCTGTTGGGCTTTCTGGATGCCAAGAGCTTAAATCACACTCACCTAAAAAAGCTAAAAGACGATGAGATGACAGCTTAGAAAGGTCTTGCCGACCCTTAAGATAGGCTACAATCCGTTTTGTTAGCATCTCTATTTGATCTGTTAGCATCTCTCCTAAAGCCCCTTTAAAGTCTTTAAGAAGATAAAAGAATATAGGGAGCAAATGAGAAGAAAGTTGCGTATCTTCACAAGAGGGGAACTGATGCAGGTATACAGGATAATTCCCTTCCACTTCAAATTTAAGTAAGTTATCTAAAAGAGTTTTTCCTTCTTGAATATTTTCCACTAACTTCGATCGAAATAATGTATAGACGTAACTGAAATTTTCTATAGTAGGAATTGTATCTTGTCTTACATTGTAAGGATCTTCTCCATAAAAATGGACATATCTCGTCTGAGGACTTAGTCTTTTTCTTGCAGCTTGCAAAGCAAGCTCTATTATTTTTCTTTTCTGATCTTCTTCTAAAGAAACTCCCATACCTACCTCTTTTCCTGTGTTGCTTGTAAAAGAGCCTCAATAATTCCAAGGTCTTTAGCAGACTTAGCTTTGATATCTGCTAAGGGCATTAAGGACTCTGGAGCGCCACCCATCACAATAGCTATATCAGCTTCTTTGAGCATTGAGACATCATTATAGTCATCTCCAGCTGCAATAAAAAGAGTTCCCTCTGGGAAAAAAGCACGGATCTTACGGATACATATCCCTTTTAAAGCTTCTTTAGCTGTAATAAGATTCAAATAAATCCCTTCTGAGATAGGATCTTTAATGCAAGAGACCTGCACCCCAGGCATATGTTTAATAAGCTCATATAGCTCTATCATCTCTTTTTCAGATCCTAAATACTTAAGCAAAGGAAAAGCTTGCCCTATAGGAAAAGAAAAATCTTTTGCCTTGTGCCAGGGCTCTTTAGCAAAACACTCGATGATCCCTATGTGATCTAAAATTTTCGTTGAAAAATTCTTGGGTCTATAATAACAAAAATCTCCTAGCTCCCACCCTGAATAAACGAGAAAATCTTCTTTCTTTTCTTTTGTTATCTTCTCTAACTCAAAGACAACTTCTGCAGGAAGATAAGCTCTAGATAAGAGCTTATTTTCTGGCATATGCAGAAGATCTGATCCATTTTGCACAACAAAAAAGAAGGGAAAATCGATATCTCGTAATGTCTTTAAAGCAAAAGAATAGGTCCTACCTGTTGCAAAAACAAACTGCCATCCCCTTTCATATAAGAATTTCAAACATTCTACAACGGGCCCTGGAATAAAATGGGGATCTGCCGTGATTGTCCCATCAATATCTAAACAAATGCACCCTTTCATAAGCCCCTCT
>CANNLR010000124.1 GCA_947505635.1 Chlamydiota bacterium | reverse complement strand
CCCAGGATCTCACTAGGATTTCCTCCCACCACACGGTTTAATACACAAGAATTTGCAGAAGGCTGAATAAATTGAACAACTTCTCCCTGGCTAATATTAAACTCTTGATAGTTAATAATAGCTTTTTCCGAAGTAGAGATCACAAGGGTCTTGTCTTCAAAACAAAATCTTGCCTCTCCCGTTTTAACTTCCATTCCTGCAGGAAAAGAAAACAATACAGTCGAAAATAAAAAACTTGAAAGCGTTAGATATCTTTTTTTCAATTTATCACCTAAGCGTTCATTAATTTCACAAAAAAACAAACCAAGGTAGTATATGTTTTTTAAATAGACAGACCATTTATATTAGATATCATAACCACTTCCTTTCATTCAAATAAAAACTAAGAAAAGCCCCCCTAAGAAATATTTTTTTAAACATTTCTATTAACTCTTTTATCCCTTAAAATATTCATAAAAACTCAAAAGATCCTTAATATGCCTGACTCTTTACAAAATCACCTAAAAACCCTTTTTGGCTATAACAGCTTTAGAGACTCCCAAGAACAGATCATAAATATGCTTTTAGCTGGCCATGATGTTTTAGCTATCCTTCCAACAGGAGCCGGAAAATCTCTTTGTTACCAATTGCCCGCTATGCTTTTACCAGGCATTACCCTTGTCATCTCCCCCTTAATCTCCCTTATGCAAGATCAAGTTATGAGCCTATCTAAAAATGGGCTTTCTGCTGCTTTTTTAAACAGTAGTCTTCCTGCGGAAGAGATTAGAGCCATTATGCAAAATTTAGGACAACATAAAATCTTATACATCGCACCCGAGCGTTTTGCAGATAAAGATTTTTTGGCCCAACTACAAAAAACATCGGTTTCTTTATTTGCTATCGATGAAGCCCACTGCATCTCTCAATGGGGTCATGCCTTTAGACTCGACTATAGACAGCTTTCTCTTCTTAAAAAGCTTTTTCCCAAAGTTCCTATTATTGCTCTTACCGCAACAGCGACGATGGAAGTAGAAAAAGATATACTTTTACAACTTGCTATGAAAGATCCCTTTATAGCTAAGACAAGCTTTGATAGACCCAACCTCACTCTTCGGATGTACGCAAAAAAAGACGCCTTGACGCAGGTTTGCGATTTTCTAGATAAATATGAAGGAAAACCGGGTATTATTTATGCAGCGACTCGAGATTCTGTTGATGACATGTATGAGCAGTTAAAAAAGAAAGGAATCCAAGTAGGCAAGTACCATGCAGGGTTATCTTCTATTAAAAGAGCTGAGGTGCAACATGACTTTGTCTACGGAGAGCTTTCTTTGATTGTAGCAACCGTCGCCTTTGGCATGGGTATTCATAAACCAGATATCCGGTTTATCATCCACTTAGATATGCCTCAATCCATTGAACAGTATTATCAAGAGATTGGAAGAGCTGGAAGAGATGGTCTTGCAGCAGAGTGCCTCCTGCTTTACTCTCCCAAAGAATTACTCGTTTATGAATTTTTCTTAACCAAAATCACAGACCCTCTTTTACGTAAAAAAACAAAAGAAAAAACAGAAAAAATAAAAGCCCTCTGCCATTCATCTCATTGTCGACGTAAAGAACTGCTCTCTTATTTTGGAGAAACCTTTCCTGTTTCTTTCTGTAATGGATGTGATAACTGCTTAGACGACACTGAACTATTTTGTGAAACGATTAATGCCCAAAAAGTTTTATCTTGCGTATATAAGTTACGAGAAAATTTCAGCCTAGGTCATGTGATAAATGTTCTTCTTGGAACCTCTTCTGAACGTATCGAAGAAAACGAACACACCCTATTATCTACTTACGGGTTAATGAAAGAGTTTTCTCGCTCCAACCTCCACGACTTTATCTACAGTCTCCTTCAACTTGGATTTCTTGTTGAAACAAAAGAAGAACACCCTCTTTTAAAATGGTCTGAAACTTCTTACGATGTGATTAAAGGAATAAAAAAAGTACTAATCCCTAAAAAGATAAAAAAAGCAAACTATGGTGTAGACCTTGTTAAGGCAAAATACGACAAAAAACTATTTACTGCATTGACGCAGTTACGACAAAAGCTTGCTAAACGATTTAAAGAACCAGTTCACGTTATTTTAGGAGATCAAACCCTGATAGAAATGAGTCAAACCTATCCAACAACAAGAGCTGCTATGATGAAGTTAGATGGATTTTCCCCTATAAAATGGGAAAAATATGGGATTTTATTCTGCAAAGTCATCCTGACCCATGCAAAAAAAACTAAAGACTAGATTAAGGATTCCACAAACTTTCTAAATTCTAGAAAATCTTTTTCTAAAACTTCACAACAATTTTTGAGCTTATTTTGAATTTCCTTTAACTCTGCTTCTTGTAATTCACAATCATAAGCATGACGAATAAAATGACGAAAGGCTCGAATTTTATCCAAGAAAAGAAAACTTTCTTTAGAAAGCACGCTTGGTCTTATAGAAGGAATTGTTGTATGTAACCGTACAAGTAATTCCTTATGAAACATGGAAAGATCTTGAATGTGGTTTTCAAAGCTTTTTGCAATTTGTTTTAAAAGGTCTTCAATTGCCGTATAATACTGCTGTGTTTTTAAGGCAAAAACATATCTAGATTCATAGTAGGAAAGGTCGACATTAACAATCTGTTCTTGTATCTTTTGAACAAGAGCTAACTGCTTATCATAATATCCAAGTAAAATCGCATATTTCTCCATCTACAACACCTTGTATCCACTTTTAAGCACATGTTCTTGGAAATGACAATTTTCGAAAATAATCACCTCAACATTCCTTTTAATTAAGGTTTCGAGTTGGGTCCATACAAGAAACCTATCTCCCTTAAACTTTCTGAGCACAACATCTACATCTGAAAATGGCTGAAATTTATAAGGCTGCACAATAGACCCTACTAAGTAAACTTCAACAGGAGTGCCCGAAAAAAGTTTTTTTAAGCTGTCGATCACAACTGACAAAGTAGATTGCCGTTCAATCTCTTTTTTTTCTCTTTCCTCTGATTCACGTATTTCAAGGAAATCCCTTGCTTCACCTGTATTAAAATTCTTATCCATAAAGGCCAATCTACCAGATACTGAAATTCCCCTCGAGAAGAAAATAAAATATTTTTAAAATTCACTTATTAAATACTACATATCCAGAAGTGGCCTAGGTTTTTCAAACTGAAAACCTAGGCCAGCAAAAAGTTACTTTCTAAAGTTAAGTCGCAATGAATTCAACCAGTATTGGCTCTTACCATTCAACATTTGAAGTTTTATGGTATTTGCCCCTTCTTGCACCCAATCTGTTATATCAAACTTGTCATATACTATCTTACCGGAATTAGGATCATGACGATGAGAAAAAAGCTCTCCATTGACAAAAATATCTATGGGAGAACCTCTATAACTGCCACGTATCATTGCAGATAGATGGCCTAAAGTAAGCTCAACTTCTTTTTCCCCTTTTAGAAAATCATCCGGCGTCTCAAAGGAAATTTCTACATAGCTTTCATTACAACTATTCAATGCTAAGAAATTCCCTCTAAAGTTACATTTTGGACCAAACGATACCGCCATTTTTTCAGGATGTTTCGGGTCTTGATCTCTATAGTAAAGAACATAGGTCGTTCCTTGATCGCTAACTTCTTCAAGAGAAGAGAGCGCCTCAGCATTTATACATGTTTCAGAAAAAAACGATAACGAAAAAATAAGAACTAAAATAATAATATGCATAATTAAATCCTTTTTTATATGTCAATACGACATAAAAAGGAATATGCGCGCAGATCCTAAATAGAGTCAATTATAAATCAAATTTCAAAAAATCATCTTGTATAAGGCTGCTGCCAATAAGGGTGATTTAAATCTTTTTCGTACTCACCTGTAATAGAACTATAGACTCTTGCAGGATCTATATTCTCTCCATATCTTTGTTGAAGGTATTGTTTTGTCTCACAAGGAACAAAAGCTTCAATACCATCAAAACTTACCTTCTTTAGAGGAAATACCAAAGCAAAGGGAGTTTCCATAATAAACCTTCTTTCTCGAATCTTCCAAGATTCTGGTAAAACAACACTATCTCCATTTGATAAAATCGATTGTATCGTCTTATTTTCTTCGTTAATAGAAAAGTGATAGATATCGATTAACGAATGCGTTTGCTTAACGTATACTTTCAAGTAGGTCTTTGGTTTATCTCGACTAGCCCAATCTTGGACCATGTACTTATCAGGATCTAACTTAGATAGCACATGACGGACGTTATCTGAATCTTTTTGTAAAATAGCAATATCTACGTCCCAATCCCAAGGGATATTGCCCCCATATCGATAAGCTCCCAAACATGTCCCACAATCTAACCAATAGGTAAGACCCGCTTCATGTAAAAGAGAGACTATAGCTTGAAGCGCCTCTTTTTCAGCCTTTAATTTATCCCCATCTCCAGGTCTTCTCATATGACCTTCTGATTGAATACTCTCTGATTTATCAATACTGACAACTTCAATTCCTACAGATTCGTAATACGTATTTTGTGAGTTAAGAAAAGATCCTCCTTGAGAACGAGCGCAGGAAATTTTATCTTGTCTTTGCCTAGTATCGGAAGACAAAAAGGATATCCCCTTTAAAACACTTCCTAAAAAAAGGGAAGAGGGCAAGGCGCAGTAGGCAGAAGCAGTCTTCCACCAGATGGCCGGATCTTTGTAATTGAATCTTTGATCTAAGCAATAGCCCATTTGCATGCCATCTTCAGAAACTACAGGTTTTGCTACTTTCCCGGCTAGTAAATACTGCACGGGGATAAAGCAAACATTAGCTACTTTTTCAAATCCCGTCGCATCTTCCGCTGCCACATTTAAAAAGGTGCTTCCACATAATAAATGGTAGGCTGCAGTAGATGGCAGTCCTATGTATACAATCCAAGACGAAAAACTTTCCCATAAAGATGCTATGCTCATAGAGTCTCCCTTACTTATAAATAACAACCATACTTATTTATCCTTATTTTTCCAATAGAAGACTTTTTTCAGAATGCTCTATTTATAAAACGGGAAAATAAATTTTTATGATATTTTTAAAGAGTGACACTCGGGATGGCAGGTGATGATCAATGAAGGAAAATTTGATAATAAATGCTCCTTTATTCGATGATTTATCCTTTCGATTTCAATAAATCGCATCTCTTGCTCTACAGAATAATAAAGGCT
>CANNLR010000123.1 GCA_947505635.1 Chlamydiota bacterium | reverse complement strand
TTTTTTCCAAGAAGGCTTCGAAAAAAGTACCGAGAAAGGGAGCAAAACTGATAAAATAGCGTTTGGTAGAGAGTCCATTATGTTCCTGCTGTTTACTGTGAGAAGCAAACAATATACATTATGCAGTCACTCTCTATCAATTTTTATTTCTTCTTGTCTCAGATTGTTTCTGACTCGTTAGGGAATTGTACAAAGTCGAGTTAACAGATTTATTCTTCTCTTGAATGTCTATTACAGGAGAACTCTCAGTAGGCACCTTTAGACTGATAGCCTCTTTTGCCTGAAGTTCTTCTAGCCCTACATCGACACTCCCCATCCACTCTTTCAGTAACGTTTCATTTATCTCACTATTTGCAAAAAACTCTTCTCTCACACTCCACAATAATGATTTTCCTTCTTTTGAAGGTAAACCCCTAGAATGCTCTATAATCTGAGGCAAACCTCCATCTTTAGCTAATTGGACATAGGCTTTTACTTTAAGCTTTGGATCTTCAATTTTTTCTATAAATTGCATCCCTTCTTCCGGCCTACCTGTCTCATGAAATAAACAACCTGGCAATAGAATCAAAGCTGTTTGAACATCAAGGTTTTTAGAGTCTTCGTTCAAGGATTGCTGAAGATAGTTTACCTCATCCTTGCTCATCGTTCCCAAGCGATTTAAAACAAAATCTATCCTCCCAGCTTTTGAAAATTCTCCATACCCTAAAGCTTTCGTCTTAGGATCCTCGAGCTTTAAAACAGCCTCTACAGCCTCCTCTTCCCTCCCCTCTTTTATCAACACACCTATCCAAGTAGCCTTTGTAATCACAGAAGACGATTGGGGGCTGTTTTCTAAACTTCTCATACATTCTATTTTTTGCATTATGGAATTGAAAGCTTTTTGAAAAAATACAAACTTTTCACTAGGTAACACCACAAGAATTCTACTAGAAAGACTCTTTATTTTTTCAGTATCCTCCGAAGATAATTGATATCCTGAACTTTGAATCAACTGTACTTCTGAAAACAACTTCTGCAATTTGTCATCTAAACCCTTTAGCTCCGATTTAGGTAAAATTACATGACCCTTTAAATGGGATTCAACATCTTGAATTTACTGATCTATCGGACTAAATCCTGAGTTTATTACATTACCCATATAAAACCTTAAGTTAAGTTAATTCAACAAATACCAAATCCAATAAAATAAATACATTTATTTAATACTATATTGCAAAAAAATAAATATTTGTGATAGGATTTTTCTAGACCAAGGATATTTGACATGCTAAAGGCCTTTCCTCTTTTTAGTACTCCGATCGATCTAGCTCATCACTTTTGGGATCTTCTCTTAGAAGACGGAGATGGGGTAATTGACGCAACCTGTGGCAACGGGAAAGACTCTTTAAAGCTAGCTAATTATCTACAAAAAAAGAAAGGAACGGCTCTTATCTGTATAGATATTCAAGAAAAAGCTCTTGAAAATACAAAGGCCCTCATCCAAGAAAAAGCCCCCGACTTTTTCCCCTTTATACAATTTCATCTAGGCTCTCATGAACATCTTTTTCTTCCAAATGCAAAAAAACTTAAATTAGTTGTTTACAATCTAGGCTATCTTCCGGGAGGAGACAAATCCTTTACCACCCAAGTTAAGTCTACTTTAGATAGTTTGCAAAAAGCTCTAGAGTTACTCTCCCCTGGTGGAGTTATTAGCCTTACCTGCTACCCAGGACACCCTGAGGGGGCCAAAGAAGAAAAGGAGCTCATTAGCTTCTCATCTTCTTTAAACCCTAAACAGTGGACCTCCACCCTCTTCTCTTGGAACAACCGCAACGCTTCGCCATCTTTACTCCTTATTCAAAAATCAGTTCAATAATTGTCCTGATTTTCAGGTTTTCTTCTAAAATCCATTCCCTCCTTCTCACTTGTAAATAAAAAAATTTAATATTTTTTTTTATAGAAAAAAATCAATGAAAGCAAGTAAGCAGAGATTATGAAACAAAAAATAACAACTTCTCCTTCTTTTAAAGTGCTATCCATTATTCAAAATGTGGAAACTAAACTAAAAAACCCTGTGTCCAAACGGACTTTTGGTAAATTGTTTATTTTATTAGAAACTGCACAAAAAGAATGCCTAGATGTAGACTTGCAAAATAAAATAGTTTCTCTGTATGGGCGAATTATAGATCGATATGTAGATACTGAAGTGCAAAAAATTGCAGAGTTAGCGACAAAGCCTAAACTCAATGAAGAAATCTTAAGAAAAAAAATTGCCGATATTAAACTCTATGGAATATCTAAAGAAAACTTCTCTATTTTAAGAAAAGCAGAACAAAAAATTCAAAGAGTTAAAACTCCCAGTTACACAAGCTCTGAAAGTTCCTTAATGGACTTGGAATGGATAGAAGAACTTTTTACACTAGCTAGCTTGATCTACCACAAAGAAAAAGAAAAAATCAGTTCAACATATAAAAACTTACCCTTAGAGGCTCAAAATTGTTTATTAAAACATCTTAGCTTTTTAGGATCAGCTGTTTTTCAAGATGATTTTTTAATGATACAGGCACTTTTTGCTACAGCTCACGAGTTAGCAGAAAGGCCTCTGATGAAGTATCCAACATTCCAAGATATAGATCGTTTTTTCACAGAAGAGAAAATTATAAAAAAAGCAGATCATCCTCAATACTGGGATTATAAAGTAAATTAATTTTAGCTCGTAAAAATCGAAGAAAAGACCCCTTGATCTACATAAGAACACCCCAAAGACAGATGAGGCTTAACAGACCCATGAAAATCAGATCCCCCACTAATCAATAAGGAAGATTCTTTAGCTATTTTAAGCCAAAGTTTTTCATAGCGATAAGAGAACTTCCCATAAAAACATTCTAATCCATCAAAACCTAACGATACTATCTCTTTTACAAACCCTGCATCTGAGTATAAGTGAGGATGGGCTAAGAAAGTTTTCCCTCCCGCTGCAGCAACAATGGACAAGGCTTCTTTAACAGGGAAATTCTCACCTCTAACAAAACAGCAAGCACCATCTCCAATATAGAGTTGAAATGCTTCTTGTAAAGAACGCACATGCCCCTTCCGCATCATAAGTGCTGCGATGTGGGGTCTTCCTATCGATGAAGCGCCAGGACATTCTTGAATAAGCTCTTCTTCCGTAAGGATAATCCTCAATCTTTTTAATTTCTCTAAGATCTCTAGATTTCTTTTAACTCTTTTTTGCTGTTGCCTTTGACAATATTGAATAAGACCTTGATCTTCTAAGGAGAAATTATAAGCTAAGATATGAACACTTTTTTTCTTGTATTCACAAGACAACTCAACACCTGTTCCTAGTAAAAATCCTTTTTCCTTCGCATAGGGAACGGCTGTATTATAGGCATCTATTGTATCGTGATCTGTAATAGAAAGACCCTGAAGTCCGCTTGCTATAGCAAGATCGATCAACTCCTTTGGCGACATAGATCCATCTGAAAAAGAAGAATGGCAATGAAGGTCTGCTCGAAAAGACTCTTTTAAGAGCTCTGGTACGGAATGCATCGAATCTCCATCTCTAATTTGACCCCTGTAGCGTCTTTAACGAGCCTTTCAACTTCTTGAGCTAGGTGTAAGACATCCCGAGCAGAAGCATTTTCTTTATTCACAATAAAATTTGCATGCATGGTGGATACCTGGGCTCCACCTACAGAAAATCCTTTCAACCCGCTTTTTTCAATTAAAGCCCCGGCTGTTGCCCCTTCTGGATTTCTAAATACACATCCAGCTGAAGGATCTTGATAAGGTTGAGTTTTTTTTCTATATTCTATGATAGTAAATTGCTTATCTCTTGCTGTAGGGCTAGGCGTCAAACTGAACTTGGCAGACAAAATGGCCCCTTTCATATTTTGAAATGAAGAATGCCTATACGTAAAGATCAAATCTTTTTTAAGATAGGAAACGATCTCCCCCTCTTCATTTGCAAAAAGAACCTCTTCTAGGTGATCTGCAGTCTCTTTACCATTTGCTCCTGCATTCATATAAATAGATCCGCCAACTGTTGCAGGAATCCCTGAGGCAAATTCTAATCCTCCTAGATGATTTTTGGCTGTTTTTAACCCAAGCATAGAAAAACTATATCCTGATCCAACATCCACCTGATTCCCTTCCATCTCTAAATGGGAAATTTTATTTTGAATCACAAGACCATCAAAGCCTTTATCATCAAAAAGACAGTTAGACCCCTTTCCTAAAATAAAAAAAGGGATCTTTTCTCTAAAAGAATATCGCAGAGCTTCTTGCATCTCTTCCACAGAAGAAACTACAGTGAAAAGACGTGCAGGCCCCCCTATTCCAAAGGTAGAGACTTCTTTAAGAGGCTTATAGGCTTGAAGTAGTGGCAGCAAGGGAAAGGTCCTCTGTGCTAGGGCTTAAACGATCTTGTAATATAGAATCTAACACAGCATTGATAAAAGATCCGCTTTCTGGTGTAGAAAATTTCCGCGTTAATCGAATTGCCTCCGCAATAGCCACTTTAGCAGGTACTATTTCTTGATAACAGAGCTCATACACGCCTAGACGTAAAATATTTTTTTCAACTCGTCCGATTCTTTCCAAATTGTAAGAGGTCGAAAATCGGCGAATATATTCATCAATTTCAAGAATATGAGAAGAAATTTTTTGATGTTTTTCTTGAGCTTCTTTCATAGACTTCTTAGTAACAGATAGTTGCTCCATCATAAAGTCGATCATATCCTCTTCTTCTCCAAGAAGAAAATCATGACTATATAAAAGTTGAAACACAATTTCTCTAAATTTTTGCGGCGAAAGAGCCATAGGATTATACCCTCAAGTAATTAAAAAGAGCATACCATACCTACCCCTTTCTCTGCAGTAGTATTTTTACTATTAAAAATTTTTATAAAAAACTTCACAAGCTAAATGTAGAATTAAAAGCCTTTTCCTAGCTGTCGACATCCTGGTTAAACTAAAAAATAATGCTTCTTTAATTTATAAGAGATCCTCTATATTCTCTCCGGTTGAAGATGAGGCATTTATATTTCTTTTGTTCTAACAGCGCAAAAAAAACCTTATCCGTAACTATTTATACAACAATGCCCTTCGGCGCATAAAAAATACTAATCCTAATAGCTCGACTTTGCAACTTCTTAGATAAAAATCAGGCAGCTTGAAGAACCCTTTTCACTATAGCCTCCATCCAATCTTCCATTTCAGGTGTAATATTTTCTTGGGAAGGCATTTTTTTAGCCTTCCGTGAAATTAAATTTTCTTTCCATATC
>CANNLR010000122.1 GCA_947505635.1 Chlamydiota bacterium | reverse complement strand
ATACTTTGTAAAAAGTCTGGATGGGCAAGCTCTACCTCATCTACAGGCAAGATCACTAAGCCAGCCTTAGAAGAATCCTTTTTTACAGGAATAGAGGAAAAGGACTCTTCCTTCCATTGCTTAAGAGCGAAGTTAGATAGGCGCTTACAAGGATCAATTTCTGCCCAAGGATCTTCTGTTAAAGAAACACGAATTGTATCTCCTATTCCATCTATGAGCAAAGATCCAATTCCTAGAGCTGATTTAATCCGTCCATCTTCCCCTTCTCCAGCTTCTGTCACGCCAAGGTGTAAAGGATAGTCCCAGCCTAGGGCATCCATTTCAGAAGATAAAAGGCGGTAGGCTTCGATCATAACAATAGGGTTGCTAGCTTTCATAGAGAAAATAATATCATGAAAATCATGAGAGCGACATACTCTTGCAAATTCAAGAGCAGACTCTACCATACCCTTAGGGGTATCTCCGTAGCGATTCATAATACGATCGGATAATGAGCCATGGTTGGTTCCTATCCGAATGGCTTTTTTTAGTGCCTTGCACTTTAAAACTAACGGACCAAAGGTCTCTTCAATCTTCTTGCTTTCTTCTGCATAAGAGGCATCATCATATTCTTTTTTAATGAAAAGAGCTCTTTTATCAATGAAATTTCCTGGGTTAATCCGAATCTTATCTACCCATTCAACAACTTTCATTGCAGCTGGCGGATAAAAATGGATATCTGCCACAAGAGGAATATGACATCCTTTTTGCAAAAGTAAAGATCTAATCTCTTCACAGGCTTCTACCTCTTTCATTCCCTGCACCGTCATTCGAACAATTTCACATCCAGCTTCTTGCAGCCTTAAGATCTGCTCTACTGTCGCCTGAACATCTCTTGTGTTTGAGGTTGTCATAGACTGAATTCTTACAGGATTATCTCCTCCAATCCCCACATTTCCGACAAAGACTTCTCTTGTTTTTTTCTTATGCATTTTAAGCTTCCCAACTTTCTTGTAGTCTGTCTATTTTTTGTGCAAATACTTGAGGAGATCGATGCACCGTTAATAAAAGGGCCATCATATGGGGTACGGCAATAAAGGCTAAGATAATATCAACCATAGACCAAACAGTCCTCACCTCTCCCATAGCTCCTAAAAAAATCATCACGGCTGTTAATAGAAAATAATATCGATTTTTCTTGTTTTGCATTAAATACTCATACGATTGACTTCCGTTGAAGGCATTACCTAAAATTGTTCCAAAACCAAAAAGCAAAGCGCTAACGGTAATAATCAAAACCCCCACCCAAGAAAAGTATTGCTGATAAGAAGCCGCAACCATCCCCATTCCTAAAGCTTGAGAAGGATCTTGCCAGGTATTCGTAATAAGAGCTACACAACCTGATAAGAAAGCAAGGCCCCCTGCACTAAATGTCGATAGCATCGCAAGAACACCCTGCGTCCTTGGGTCTGAAGTTTCTGCTAAAGAATGAGGTATTGTCTGCGTCCCAACCCCTGCTTCTGTCGTTTGAATCCCTTTAAATACACCCCATCGAAGAGCGCTGACAACCCCTCCAACTAAAGAACCGCTAGCTAGAGCATAAGGAGAAAATACAGAACTAATAATCGTATGTAAGATCGATCCCATCTGATTTAAATTGGATAAAATGATAAAAGAGCTTGAGCCAATATACAAAATAAACATGACGGGCACAAGCTTAGAGGAAAAAGAACTAATCCTCTTCACTCCCCCGAGCAAAGTTAACATTACTAGAATAACAAGCCCTATAGCAGAATACACAACCGGGATTTGAAAAGATCCCAACACAGGAGAATTTAAAATCGAGGTTAGTTGGTTTGCTTGAGCAGCAGACCAACCCATCATTAGTATAGTGCAGCCAACCGCATACCACTTAGCCATTTTAGGAGAAAAAAGCTGCTGCAGATACTGCATGGGCCCGCCCATCACTTTTCCGTTTTCTAGCTTTTTTCTGTATTGCACGCCCAAGGACACTTCTACGTAAGTGACAGCACTTCCCAAAAAAGAAGTGATAATAAAGCCTAAAAGAGCCCCAGGCCCACCCAATTGAATAGCTATAACAGGACCTACCAGGGTAGATATCCCAAGGGTGGTAGACATCGCTGTAAATAACGCTTTAAGAGGAGAAATGGTATATTCACTCCCTTCAGAAGAACCTTTTTTAGAAGAATCTTTCAGAGTTTTCCATAAAAAAGGAATAGAACGAATTTGAATAAATCGAGTCTTTATACTTATGTAGACGCTACCTGCCAATATAAATAGACAAACAATGAATAAAACTCTATCTGTCAATGCGTTATATAACTCTTCTATCACAAGTCACCAATCCTTCTCAGTAAAACATCTATTCTAAAAGAGTTTCTCTTAAAATTCTCGCATAAAACACTGCTATTCCATAAAAATGACCCAGAAAAGATTCTTCCCAGGTCTCACACAACTTATTTAAACCCATGATTTATTTCATTTTTATATTAATCACTGTAAAATAAAGACTTACATCGTTTGCGTTTTTTAGAATTATATAATTAAATGATTTTTAAAATAAATAATGATATAATAGTAAATATTATAAAAAAGGATGATATTATGATAGGATTTATACCTCCGAATCTAAGTTGTGGGACTATCTCACATCTGATGCACTGCGCTACCCCTAAAACAACTACTAGCTCTACGTTAAAAGGAATAGGCCTATTTGCTCTAAGCGTACTGGCCTCATCTTTTATGAGAAAATCTAATCGACTCTTAATATTAGACGGACAGCTAAGAAGACAACAGCCCTTAACTTTGGACTTAACTGCTGAGAATTTATTAACCCATGTCGCTGTTTTAGGATCTAGTAATCCCTCCACACGTGCACCCTCTCCTCATGCAGATGATACTTTTGAGCTATTAACCATAAGTTCAAACCCCACCGAAGCTCGCGACTTAAAATCTCCAACTCAAGAACAAGGTCCAATAGTAAATCTGTCAGACCAAGAAAATGATGCTGATTCAGAAGGTATGACACCTCGTTTAGAGCTCGACGATCTACCTACCTCTACTTCAAAAGTCCTTTATCCAGGTAAGTTCTACATTCAAGAACTTGAAAAAGAATTAGAAAAAGGACGTCAAGCCGGACTGTATGGAGACTACGCAATCTTATAGTCTGATTGGGTTTTCTCGAGCTAAGGATAATCCCTCAAAAATCCTAACCGGCCTTGCCCAACTAAGAGCAGCGACTGCATTAGCCACGCTTGGAAAGTCCCGTTTTAAAGGAAAACTTCCTTTTGTTATAGCGGGAGCTTTACTCGCGTAAAGGACCTCATTTCTCCAATACGTGACAAATATCCACAACCTGGCTCCCAAAAAATTGTAATAAAAACTTGCTTATAATTCTTTTCAGCTTCATAATCCTCCCCTCAAGATCTTATTTTTTCTCTATACGAAAAAACAAGATTGCAAGAAAAAAAATAATTGAGTACAACCTCAAGCCAAGTAAGCATTTGAAAAAAATGACTACTATTTTTAACCGACTAACCTAGGTTTTTTTATGAACATGAAAAGTGAACGACTAAAAAAGCTTGAAAGCGAGCTTTACGATTTAGACCAGTGGCTGAAACTAGGGCTTGTTCCCAAAAAAGACTTGGAAAAACATAAAGAAGAAATAAAAATCTTACAACACCGAATTGAAGAAGAAAAAGAGCGTTTAAGATTTTTAAAAGAAAGTGGAGAAATGGAAGAATTTGCCATGCCTAAAAGACCTGTGCATGGAAGACAAGTATTTCAAGAGCCTCACAGCCTTCCTGATATAGATATCGGAGAAGAAGGAATGACAGATCTTGACTTGGATATGGAAACGGATTCTTTTGATGCCGAATCGAGCACAGGAGAAGAAACGGCAGAACACGGAGAAGATTCTGAAGTCATAGAAGAAGAAGAAGAAGAGGAAGAAGAAGATCCTTTTAGCGACCGTAACCGTTGGAAACGGGGTATTTTAGAAGATCCAGAATCTAATGACTGGTAGTCTGTTAAAAGAGCCTGTAAGCCTATACATTCACGTCCCTTTTTGCTCAAAAAAATGTCCTTATTGTCATTTTTTCATCCTTCCCGACTCTAAAGAAAATCAAACTTTTTTTTTAGAGCACCTTCAAAAAGAGTGGCTCATCAGATCCCCTCTTTTACAGGATAAAGAAATCGTCTCTATCTACTTTGGAGGAGGCACCCCTTCTCTTCTTCCCGCAGAGTCAATAGAAATGATCCTTTCTTGGATTAAATCAGGGCCCGCCCCCCTTTCGTCCCATTGTGAAATCACGCTAGAGGCTAATCCAGAAAAAACAGAAAAAAATCTCATGCAAGATTTTTTCAAGGCAGGCATTAATAGAGTAAGCTTAGGAGTGCAATCTTTTGATGACTCTTTACTAAAGCTTTTAGGAAGAACACACGATAGCCATGCAGCAAAAAAGGCTGTAGAAGCCGTTTACGAAGCCGGCATTACCAATATTTCCATTGATCTCATGTACGAACTTCCCTTTCAAACCGTCTTACAATGGGAAAAAAGCGTTCAAGAGGCTATAAAACTCCCCATCACCCATTTATCTCTTTATAACCTTACTTTTGAGCCAGGAACCGTTTTTTATAAAAAACAAAAAACGTTATCTAAAAATCTTCCTTCACAAGAAGAAGCTGTCGCCATGTTAAATATAGCCACATCCTTATTTCCTACAGCAGGACTTAACCGCTATGAGATTTCAGCCTTTGCTAAAAATAACCTTTTCTCCGTTCATAACATAGGATACTGGACAGCTCGTCCCTTTATAGGGTTGGGTCCCTCAGCTTTTAGCTACTTCCATAACCGTCGATTCCGCAACATTCCTCATCTTAAAAAATGGGCAGAACAGATTACCCAAGGTATACTTCCTGAAGATTTTGAAGAGACTTTAGACCTAGCCTCTCGTCAAAAAGAGCTCCTCGCCGTAGAACTTCGTCTTCTTCAAGGTGTAGATTTTCCCTCTTTTATCCAAAAACACTCTCCCCTATCTAAAGAATTAGAGCAGTCCATTCAGAAAAACATCCAAAATGGCTACTTACAATTTTCAGGCCCTATACTTTCTTTAACAAAGCAAGGCCTCCTATTTTACGATTCTGTAGCAGAAGAACTTATCTGAATTTTTAAATCAAATTAGCGAAAATCTAATGCATAAAATCTAACAAAACTCTAAGCTCACTTCTCATAAATATCAGCTTACATCCTATGGAGTTTTTATGTTCATTGCATCTTATTTCTCTTCCTGCCTTCCTCCTCCCCTT
>CANNLR010000121.1 GCA_947505635.1 Chlamydiota bacterium | reverse complement strand
TAGCTGTGATATGGAGTTCTTGTAGGGCTTGCTTAAAAAGCTCTTGAGCTTTTTCTTTGTTATTGTCGAGCGGGAATGTTTTTTTATTATTTCCAATAAGACAAGGGGGAATCGCAGATAAGGCAGCTTTTTCTTTGAAATCTAGAGCATATTGAACAATCTCTTCTCTATGAAGGGCTAGGCTAAAAGCTTTCCTTAAGGATTTATTAGAAAAAGGGAAGGTTTGTGTATTAAATGTGATGTAAGTAGTTGCTGCTATAGGAATTGCTAGAAGTTCTTCGGAAGGAAGGTGAGTAAGAGCTTCTAAGTTAGGGGTAAAAAAGGGAGATCCCACTAGATCGATTTCCCCTTTTTCGTACATTTGCACGGCTGTTGTTTCATCTCGAACAATGCTTAAATGAATAAGATCTAACCCTATATTTTTACTTTCTGAATGATAGGGGTTTTTTTCTAATAATAATTCGTTTTCATGTAACCATTTGGTCAGAATAAAGGGGCCATTGGAGATAAAAGGGGTTGTCTCTTGCTTTACATTGGTATAGGTGGGGGCAAATACACAAAAAGAAATTAGCTGTAAAAAATAGGGAGTGGGGATTTCAAGCTCTACAATTAAGATAAGGGGAGATGGGGCATGGATCCCTACTTGATTTATATCAATAAGCCCTCTTTTTGCAGGTTCAGCTTGCTTGATAGAATATAGAAGGTGGGCATTAGGAGCTGGAAAAGATGGAGAGAGAATATCTTTCCAGGCTTTTTCAAAGTCGTAGGAAGTCACAGTAGTGCCATCGGACCATTTGGTATTACCTAGATAAAAGGTATAGGTTTTCTGATCGGAAGAAAGAGTATAAGAAGAACACTGTGCAGGGGTAACGGACCCATCAGAATGCAATTTTACAAGTCCTTCAAATAGCATGAGTTGTAGGTGAGAAGAGAGGACATCTCCCCCTTTTCTTGGATCTAAAGTTGTGGGGTCTTCTGCAATAGCCAACCGAAGCTGTCTTAGAGTTGGACTTTTTTTAGGAGGTGAACAAGAGGTCACTAGGGATAGAATAATAAATAAAGTGAGGATAAAACCATGCATTCAATAACCTTAATGAGTCTTTTAAAAAATAGAATAAAAGATAAATAGTTAGGATTATTTTTGCTCAAAGGATCTATTTTATGCAATGATTTACACAATATTTTTTCATGAAGTAATCTTTCTCAAGAGAAGAATCCATCATTACTAAAATCAGATCCAGAGTTATCAAAAATATCGTTTAAAAACCCAGTTATTGAGTTAGTATTATCTAGACTAGGTGCTGGAGTCTGACCAATTAAAGGTCTTTGGTATTGCGGTAAATTTTCTATGTAGAGGGTGTTTTCTCTTCCTTTCTTGGCCTCTTCAGAACCTTGTTTTTTAGCTTTAATCTCTTCACGACGTGATTTTTTTCGAGACTCTATTTTATTTTTATTTATTGCATAATAAATTTTAGCATGCTCGTCTATTTCTTTTTTGTATTTTGCATTATAAGCTCGATTTTGGGCTGATTTTTTATCTTTATTGGATAATTCCCAGAGCCGTCTTGTATCTTTACTTTCTTGAGAATAGGTTCTTTTGACTTTTTTTTGTCCTTGTTCTATTTCTTTACTCTCGAAGATCCTTTTTATTAGGAGGGTTTCTCCTAGGCAGGCAGGGGCTATTGGCGTTAAGCTAGAAGAGAGTAGATTTTGAAGGCCCACATTCTCATTATTTTGCGCATTGTGAGTAAAAGACGTATTTGGCGTAATTTTTAACATGGAATATCCTTATTAAGATAAGTGGATCATGAAGTTATTTAGAGTGGACAATGATAAAACAGATCCATGATTAAAAAAAACGATATTTTAACTAATTTCTAAAAGAAAGAGATGTCTCGACCCCTCTTTTGATTTACGAAACCGGTTAATGGGATTGATCGGGCCAAGAGGTGTTGGGAAAACTACTTATTATTGCAATATATTAAAAATGAGTTCGACAGGGAGGAATATTTTTATTTTTCAGCTGATCTTGTTTGTTTAAAAAAACTCTGTTATTGAACTTTGCTCAGGATCTTTATGAGATATAGGGGGATTTCTTTATTAATCCTCTTTGGAAAGTGAGGATGGATCGAATATTGTAAAATAGGCCTTGGTGCAATTGGTGCAATTGCAAAAAAGGTGTGCTGTGGGCAAAGAATCTATAATTTTTCCTGAAAGGGAATCTAGAACATTAGAATTTAAAGCAGAGCTTCTAAATTTCGAAAAATTGGTTAAAACCTGTATTGCCCTTGCTAATGGAGCTGGGGGTCAGATCATCATAGGGGTAGAGGATCAAACTCGAAGAATTATTGGTATCACAGACAAAGATCGCGACAGATTATATGATGAATTTCCAAATAGCCTTTATGATTCTGTAAGTCCAACTTTATTGGCTCAAATCTATGAGAAAAGAATAGGAGAGCAATCAGTTCTTATCATTCAAATTCCTCCCAATCTAAAAAAACCCTATTTCATGAAAACAGAGGGATTTCCTAAAGGAGTGTATGTTAGGGTAGGAACTAGTACAAGAAGAGCTAGTCAAGATTATGTTGAAGATTTAGTGCGGGAAGGGAATCGTTTAAATTTTGATGAGGAGATTGTTTTACAAGATATGGATATCTTGTCTCAAGAGCTAATAAAACAATTTTATGGAAAGAGCGTAAGTATAAAAAAAATGTTGTCGGATAGAGTGATTATTTTGTCTTCGGTAGATCAAGAGATATATCATCCAACAGTTATGGGAGTTTTGTTTTTCACAGAAAATCCGCATCTTTATTTGTCAGAGGCTAGTGTAATTTGTACCTGTTTTCAAGGAGATAAGGGCCGGGATATTATCCAGACGCAAGAGATGACAGGTCCTATTAATAAATTAGCTGAAGATAGTTTGAAATTAGTAGTGTCGTGGATATCGAGGGACTATAAATTACACGGAGCTCATCTGAAAGGGGAGGCTTTAATTCCGGAAGAAGCCCTTCGAGAAGCAATCATTAATGCTCTTATCCATAGAAAGTATTCTGTTCCTGGTGCTGTTAAAATATCAATATACGAGCATCATTTAGATGTTTTTAGCCCAGGTTGTTTTCCTGGATTAGTCGACTTGGGAAACCTTGGAGATGGAACTACTTTTTTAAGGAATCCTCATATTACTAGGATGGCTCATCGGATGGGACTTGTAGAGAAGATGGGGTCTGGCATTCGTTTAATTTTTGATAGCTGCATGGAGGCTCATGTGAAGCAACCTGTATATCAAGAGGGGAGTGATGCTGTGAAGATCACTTTTTATTTTGAGCCTATTTTCCAAGAAAAACAATCAGAAGAAGAGGTTATTTTTTCATTAATAAAAGTGAGAGGGAAATTGTCGATACAAGATGTTATGGCATCTTTGGGGATTTCGAGAAACACAGCAACGCGAAAGTTGAATAAGTTTATTAAAGAAAAAAGGATTATAAGAGAAGGGAGTGGTCCTTCTGTGAGATACCGATGTCTTGAAGCGATCGAATCAGAAGATAAAAAATAATCAAAGTTTGAGATTGGTGCAATTAATGGTGCAATTGGTGCAATCTTATTAAAAATCACTTAGGCTTAAGCTTTTATAGGAAATAAAAGCAGCATAGGCAAGGCCAAGGCTGCTTTTTTAGGATCTTTTTATTGGAAAAGCTCTGAAATAGATTCCCCAAGTTGAATGCGGCGGATAGATTCTCCTAGAAGAGAAGCTATGGAGATAATTTTAACATTAGAGGGAGCCTCTTCTCTTAATGGAATGGTATCGGAAATAATCATTTCATCGATTACGGAGTTGCTAATCTTTTCTAGGGCATTACCTGAAAACACAGGATGTGTGATAACAGCAAAGACACGATTGGCCCCGAGACTTTTTAAAAGTTCAGCCGCTTTAACGAGCGTGCCTCCTGTATCGCACATATCATCCACGAGGATAACATCAGCACCTGTAACACTTCCAATAAGATTCATGGATCCGACAACGCCTGCTTTTGGCCTCTGTTTGCTGATAAGGGCCATCTCAGCAGGGACCCCTTGTTTTATTAAATTATCCATGAATTTTTTTGTTCTTTCAACGCCACCGGCATCAGGGGAGACGACAACGACATTTTGTAAGTCTTTGCTGGTAAGATAAGAGATGAACATAAAAGAAGCGTATAGATTATCAACAGGTGCATCTCGGAAAAAACCTTGAATTTGGCCGCAATGTAAGTCTACGGTTATGACTCTATCAACGCCGGCAACTTCTAGCATTAAGGCTACATCAGCAGCTGAAATAGGAACCCGTCCAGAGGTTTTTCGATCTTGTCTAGCATAGCCATAATAAGGGATAACAGCTGTGATATTGTTTGCAGAGGCGCGCTTTGCTGTGCGAACAAGTAAGAAAAGTTCCATTATGTTGTCGTTAATGCTTTGATCTTTCGAAGGGCAGTTAGACTGCAAAATAAAAACATTTTTATTTCGAATGTTGTTTTGTATGGAAATTTGAATTTCGCCATCATTAAATTTGCCAACCAAGGCATCTCCCAAGGGGATTCCTAAATAATCAGCTACTTCTTGAGCTAAAGAAGGATTAGAGTTTCCCGATAATAAAACGGCTTCATGTATGTTAGATGAACAAGTTGATTCCATTGAGGAATGAACAAAGGTGACACTTCCAATTAAAAGTAGTCCGATCATTAAGAGACAATTTATTTTTTTCATAATGTTCCTATTTTGTATTTTTTAAATGAATGTATATGGTGTAACTGTTTTTTGTTTTAAGTAGATTTTTTTATTAAAGCGATATAACTTAGCAGGTCTATGTTTATCGTTTTTGGTTGTTTTTGAAGTTTCTTGAATGAAGTTCATTGTTGAAATTTTTTTACGAAAATTTCTTTTATCCAAAAGCACTTCGAAAATTTGCTCATAAAGATTTTGGAGCATGGTCAAGGTGAACTCTTTGGGTAGTAATTCGAAAGCTAGAGGTTTTATAAGAACAGATTCTTTTAAAGAGACTAGAGCTTTTTTGTAAATATCAGGGTGATCAAAGGCTAGAGGGGGAAGATTGTCGATAGGATACCATTTTGCACTTTTTGCATCTTCTGTTGCTGTTAAGATGATTTTATCTGAAGCAATAAGTGCAAAGAAAGCAATCGTAATAACGCGCCCTCTAGGATCCCGGTCAGGATGGCTAAATACGGCAAATTGCTCAAGATAGATATCTTGAAGGCCTGTCTCTTCTTGTAATTCGCGAAAAGCTGCTTCTTCAACAGTCTCATCATCTATTAAAAATCCCCCAGGGATGGCCCAGTCTCCTATAAAGGGGGCTTTTTTTCGTTCAATTA